>CAMKNF010000114.1 GCA_946414115.1 uncultured Ruminococcus sp.
GTTTTCTTCATTCAATGCCTTTGCTGAAGAAACAACAAAAGAAAGTGTATATACCATAGCGGGCAATAATGAAGAACTTTTCGGTCTTATCTGGTATAAGTACATCACCAAGGATAACACAATGCAAAAGTCGGGTGATGTCTATATATACGAACTAAAGGACGTTCAGGTACAGACAGGTATTAAATTTTCGATTGTAGAGCATAAGCCTGACGGTACAACCAGAGAATACGGTAACGGTCCCCATTATCCCGGTAATTTTGATATTTATTCCGAATTCAGAGTTGCTAAAGCCTGTGACGTTACTATTACCTTTAACCCCGAAACACACGAAATAAAAGTTCTCGGTGACGGTGTAAGGGAAATCAAAGGCGACACTTACAGATTATATGCCTATAGTATGAATTGTGATACTTTCGGTATTGATACAAGAACCAATCCGTATCCTTTAGAAAACGAAATGACTGAGAATGAAAACGGTATTTATTCCGTAACGTTTAAGGGTGTACAGCCGCAAAAAAATATTCTTATAAATATTTCAGCGGAAGTAGCTGAACCTATTGTAGGATTTACGGGATATAATTACTGCGCAATTGATGTGACAAAACCTTGCGATGTTACTGTGTATTTTTCAGGATATGCATACAGCGAATCCTCTAAAATATGGGCAGAGGGTGACGGCGTTGTAATGAAAACAAAACCCGAAATCGGAGAAATGCACTTTATAGGCGGCATAACCGATAATCCCACAGACAGCAATAAAATGAAGCAGAAAGACGATTATGTTTTTACTTATCGTGCCGATAAACTGACAACCGATATAGATTATGGTTTCCAGTTTTATAATGTTCAGGAAAACTATAACGATATGTGGTACGGTGGTTATTATGACGGTAGTTTTAAATTTGGCACAGATAATCAGGCATATCCAATTTTTAGTGATTATGGGGCTTGTTTCCAGAGAGGTTATTTCAGCGTACCGTATGATAATGCAAGCGTGCTGATTACCTTTGACCTTACAAACTATGACTACGTTTCAAAGCAGAACGCAAGCTACAGAATTGATTTAATCGGTGATGTCTGCGGTGACGGAAAAATTTCCGTAACAGACGCTACAGAGCTTCAGAAGTCACTTTCTGAAATCACAGAGCTTACCGATAATCAGAATACTCTTGCAGACGTAAACGGCGACGGCGAAGTAAATGTAAAGGACGTTACAGAAATTCAGAAAATAGCCGTACAGTAAAATCAGACCGGTTGGATAAAATATAACAATTTGAGGAGCAGACCGAAATCTAAAATGTCTGCTCCTTTTTATTTTGTTTAACACTTTAATTGAAAATATATGTAAAATTTTTCAAGTGTTACATTTTTATTGCAATTTCAGTCATTATGTAGTATGATATATTATGAGTATATATTACTATGGTTTACAATAAGGAGCAAATTGTGTTTGGATATTTGCAAATTCAGAAAAGCGAATTGCTTGTACGGGAGTTCGAGGCATATAAATCCGTATATTGCGGCTTGTGCAAACAAATGGGAAAGGATTATTCGTTCCTAACCCGTTTAAGTTTAAGCTATGACTGCACATTTTACGCAATGCTTCTTATGTCCGTTTCAAGAAGCTGCAAGGGCTTTAAGGACGGAAGGTGTACATTTAATCCGCTTAAAAAGTGCAAATTTGCCTTGTGCGAAAGCGATTGCTACAGCAAGGCTTCAGCCTTTTCCGTCATTTCCGTTTTCTATAAGCTAAAGGACGATTTAGCAGACGAAGGCTTTTTCAGAAGAATTTTAACAAGATTTCTGCTGTTATTTTTTTCACATTGGCAAAAGAAAGCCGCAAAAAAATATCCCGAAATAGACAAATATATTTCCGAAATGACCTTAATGCAGGCAGAGGCAGAGGCTGATACAAATTGTTCGGTTGATATGGCGGCTCACCCTACAGGATATATGCTTGCAAATGTTTTTGCACTTGAGGCTGAAAACGACACAGACAAACGTGTATATTATGAATTTGGCTATCATCTCGGCAGGTGGATATATTTGGTTGACGCCGCCGATGATATTGAAAAGGATAAAAAGAAAAATAATTTCAATCCGTTTATTTCTTTAAAGGAAGAATACACGGAGGATCGAATTGTATCGGCACTCAATCAATCGCTTGCAAGAGCGTATGACGCTTATAATTTAATTGATATAAAGGATTTCAGAGGCATTCTCGACAATATGCTTTTACTCGGTTTGCCCTCTGTTCAAAACAAAGTAACAGGCAATATAGTCGGAGGTAATAATGAATAATCCATACGAGGTTCTCGGCGTTTCCGAAACAGCTACCGATGAGGAAATCAAAGCGGCTTACAGAAAGCTTGCTAAAAAGTATCATCCCGATAACTACGCTGACAGTCCTCTTGCAGACGTAGCCGAACAGAAGATGAAAGAGATTAACGAGGCTTACGACGCTATAAATCAGATGCGTCAAAAGGGTAAGGGTACAGGCTCAACAGGCTCATCATCTTATTCAAGCTCTGCAAATTCGCAGTTTTACAACGTAAGAATTTACATTCAGCGCAATATGATTGATCAGGCTGAACAGATACTCGACTCAACTCCTATGGGCAATCGTACAGCCGAGTGGTACTATCTCAAGGGAATGTGTGCCTACAGACGTGGCTGGAGCGAGCAGGCTTTCAATAACTTTACTACAGCCTGCAATATGGATCCGAATAATCAGGAGTACCGTGCGGCGCTCAATAATATGCAGAATCAGCGTGCGTATAATTACGGCGGCTACAATCAACCGAATATGCAAGGCACAGGCGCAGGCTGTTCTTGCTGTGATGTTTGTGCGGCAATGATGTGCGCAGACTGTATGTGCGATTGCTGCAGGGCAGGTTGCTGATATGAAAAACGGTGTAAAAAACTCAACCTTTAGAGTAGCCTTTTGCGGTATCATAGCGGCTCTGGGACTTGTGTTGATGCTTCTTACTTCTCTTGTTCCTGTCGGAACATATGCATTTCCCTGCTTTGCAGGATTATTTATTGCAGCCGTAGTTATAGAGTACGGCTGCAAATGGGGACTCGGCGTATACGCCGTAGTTGCGGTTTTGTCGCTGTTTCTTGCTGGTGACAAGGAGGCTGTTCTCTATTTTATTGCACTTTTCGGTTATTATCCTATTCTGAAAGCAGTATTTGAAAAGCATATTAAAAATAAAATCATTTTGTATGTTCTAAAATTTGCAGTTTTTAACACTGCGGCAATTGCTTCGTTTTTTGCGGCTGCTTTTCTGCTTTCGATTTCTCCCGAAGAATATACGCTTTTCGGTGTTTATATGCCGCTTGCTTTTCTGGCGTTCGGGAACATATTTTTCCTAATATACGACTTTGCAGTTACTGTGTTTGTCGGCCAGTATGTTGTAAGGTTAAGAAGTAAATTTTTCGGAAGAAAATGAATATTATTTGCGAAAAAAGAATTTTTATGTTATAATAGTTATAATATATAAGAAAACACGAACATTTTTACTCGCAGTACACTATATGAGGTTTTGAAAAGGAACAAAGGTGGTATTTATGAAACAAAAAATATTTGTAAGAGTTGTCTGTATTGCGCTTGCAGTTGCAATTTTAGGCTCGGTTTTCTTGGTTGCTGTCAGCTCGCTTTCGGCAGGTGCAGTTTCAGAATCTCTTGAAGATGTCGCATCAGCACAGATTGATGAAAGCTCCGAAACAGCTACTCAATCACCCGAAACACTAAAAAGTGATTTTGTAGCTACAGTCAGTACAAATCTTTTAAAGACAGCCTATTCTTCTCCGTCAAAGGGAGCAAGCGGATATGTAAATGATGATTATGTAAATCTTCGCAGCGGCGCAGGCACAAACTATTCTGTAGTAACCTGTATGCGAAAAAATACAAAGTTTACATATGTTGACGGCAAACTGTATAATTCAGAATGGTATAAAATCAAGCTTACCTCAAATTCAAAAACAGGCTATATACGAAAGGATTTTGCAACCCTTTCGCAGACATCAACCGATACTCCTTCAACAGAAAAAGTAACGGGTTATGTAAACGACGATTATGTAAATCTTCGCAGCGGTGCAGGAACAAACTATTCTGTAGTAACCTGTATGCGTAAGAACACACAGTTTACGTTTATCAGCACAAAACTTTATAATTCAAATTGGTATAATATTCAGCTTTCGGACGGTAAAAAGGGCTATATTTGCAAACCCTATGCTACTAAAAACAGCTCATCTTCCAATCCGTCAACGCCGACAACACCGACTGCTCCCACAACTCCGTCAGGCTCAATCAAGCTTTCCGCAACGAGCGAAACAATTTACGTTGGAAACAAATTTGCAATAACTGCAACGGGAGCAAGCTCGGTTAAGTGGAGCAGTTCAAACACTTCTGTTGCAACCGTTGACTCACACGGTGTTGTTACGGCAAAGAAAAGCGGTTCTGTTGATATTAAAGCTACGTCAGGCACAAAATCCGCAACTTGCAAAATTACCGTTAAGTCGGGCAGTACAGTGAATATTTCTACAACTTCAATCAGCAATATGCGCAGAGGAAAATCCGTATTGCTGAAATCTACTACAGGCTCTGTAAAGTGGAAATCATCAAACACTGAAATTGCGACTGTAAACAACGGAATTGTAGATACAAAATCAAACGGATATGTAACAATTACCGCCTACACATCAAGCGGTGCGGCAACCTGCCTTATAAATGTAATCGGCAGAGATAATATCAGATTTGTATACGCATCACCTAACTCTGCACCTAAAAATTCAACTGTAACATTCAAGGCAATTACCGATACAGACAGAGTTGCAGTTCGTTTTGTCGTATCAAATGGCAGTACGTCCTATACTGTGAATGCTACAAGCAAGGTTAAAGACGGCGATAACTACATATGGTCCGGTTCAAAACAGCTTGGCAAAACAGGCAAATGGACAGTCAAGGCTTATGCAAAATATAAAACCTCAACTAAATATCTTACAACTCCCGGAAACGGAGAGGGAGAGGTATTTGTAACTTCTTCAACCGACAAGACCACAACTGTCTGTGCCGAAAGACGTGCAAGTGACGAAGTAATCAACCTTATTGCAAACTACGAAGGTTTCTTAACCTGCGTTACTGCCGACAGCATAACATCCGACCCGACGCTCGGCTACGGCAAGGTAGTTCTTACAAATGAACAGTTCTACAATAACCTCACCAAGAACGAAGCATATGCGTACCTTTGCCAGACTGTCAACAAGGGCGGTTACACAACAAAAACAAATTCATTCCTTTTAGACAACGGAATTAAGTTCAATCAACAGCAATTCGATTCACTTGTCTGCTTTACATATAACGTAGGTGCAAGCGCAATCTACAACGATTCCGATTTACAGTCTGTTCTGCTCAACACAGGTTCGGGCAGTTCAACAATCAAGGCAGGTGCAAGCGGATATGTAAATGCTTCAGAAGTGAACCTTCGCAGTGGTGCAGGAACAAACTATTCGGTTCTGACCTGTATGTCACAAAACACCAAGTTTACATTTGTTGACGGCAAGGTTTATAATTCTGACTGGTACAAAATCAAGCTGTCAAACGGCACAACAGGCTATATCTATAAGTCATATGCATCCGTTTCAGGCGGCTCAAGAGATTTGAACAATGTAAATAAGCAAAGCTTTTTAGACAACTATTTGCAGTATCACCATGCGGCAGGCTCCTGCTACTGGGGACTCTTATACAGACGAGTAGACGAAGCAGAAATATTCTTCTACGCTGACTATCAGCGTGACGGCGAATACAACAAAAAAGGCTTCAAATTCAATTGCGGTGTAAGACCTTCCTTTGGTATAGGCTGATTGCTAGGTAATAATTAAGTGTTGTTTAAAATGAAAATGAAGAAGGTAATAAGATGAAAAAAATAGGATTTATCGGTGCAGGCAATATGGCAACCGCCATAATCAAAGGCGTTATGGCACAAAACGACGGTAAAGCTGATTTTATCAATGCTTTTGATACCGATAATAATAAGTGTGCTCTGATGTCTGAAATGGGCGTTTCTGTCTGTAAGTCGGGCTGTGAGGTTGTAGAAAACAGCGACATTACCGTCCTTGCGGTAAAGCCTCAGAATTACCAGGAGGTGCTTGAAACAATCAAGCCTGCCGTAAACGAAAGCAAAACCTTTGTTTCAATTGCCGCAGGAATTTCAGATCGGAAGAGCGTCGTGTAGGGAAAGAGTGTAGATCTCGGTG
>CAMKNF010000115.1 GCA_946414115.1 uncultured Ruminococcus sp.
GATACTTGATGGTGACTGGAGTTCAGACGTGTGCTCTTCCGATCTTCAGGAATATAAGGATAAAATTTTAAAGGCTAAAGATATTGACACCGTTGTTACGGGTAAAAGGCTCGGACATCCCGTTCGTGCAATCAGAAATGCCTTTACACGTGAATACACAAAGGCAGAGTACAACTCATCAGAGGTTTCGGACGAGGAGCTTGAAAATATGGGTATCGGCAAATTGCGTCTGGCTGTAAGAGAGGGTGACGTTTCAAACGGCACAGTACTTGCAGGTCAGGTAGCCTCTATGGTTAAAAAGGAACAGCCGGCTCGTGAGATGATTGTTGAAATGTTCACACAGGCTGAAGAAGTATTGAACGGAGCGACAAAATGGGTAAAATAGCGTTTATTTTTTCGGGACAGGGCGCACAGTACAGCGGAATGGGCAAGGAGCTTTATGACTTTTCTCCTGCCGCAAAGGCTGTTTATGATATGGCAGATTCCGTAAGAGAGGGTACTTCAAAGCAGTGCTTTGAGGGTAGTACAGAGGAGCTTTGCAAGACGGTGAACACACAGCCCTGCGTATTTACAGCCGACCTTGCGGCGGCTTATGCGCTTGTTGAAAGGGGCATAAAGCCCGACTGCGTTGCAGGCTTTTCACTCGGCGAAATTGCGGCTCTTGCGTTTTCAAAAATGCTTTCAGACGAGGAGGCTTTTAAGCTTGTCTGCAAAAGAGGAGAGCTTATGGATAAAGCGGCAACCGAAAATCCGGGTGCAATGGCGGCTGTTATGAAGATTACGCCGCAGCAGGTTGAGGAGATTTGCAGTAAGTTTGACAAGACATATCCCGTAAACTACAATTCTCCTGCACAGACTGTTGTAGCAACAACAAGCGAAAATGCAGATAAATTCTGCGAAGCCGTAAAGGAAGCAGGCGGCAGAGCAAAGCTGCTTGCAGTAAGCGGAGCATTCCATTCGCCGTTTATGGCAGAAGCCGCTGACGGACTTGCAGAGTATATGGAGAATGTTGATTTCTCACAGCCCGAAACCGTAATTTACTCGGACGTAACGGCAAAGCCTTACGAGGGCGATTATAAGGCTCTTGTAAAGGCTCAGGTTGAAAGCCCCGTAAAGTGGCAGACAATCGTTGAAAATATGGTTGCCGATGGCGTTGATACGTTTATTGAGGTCGGAGTAGGTAAAACACTGACAGGTCTTGTAAAGAGAATCAACGGCGACGTAAAGGCATTCAAGGTTGAAACTCCTGCCGATATTGAGGCGCTGGAGCTTTGATTTAATATACATTTCGCAGGGCAGATTTTGTGTTCCTGCCGCAGAAATTCGGAGGTAAACAATATGGATTTTACAAATAAAACAGCCGTAGTAACAGGCGGCTCAAGAGGAATCGGTCTTGCAATCGCAACAAAGCTTGCACAGGGCGGTGCAAACATTGCAATTCTTTATGTCGGTGACGAGAGCGAGGGCATCAAGGCAAAGGAAGAGCTTTCGCAGTACGGCACAAAGGTTGAGCAGTATTTCTGCGACGTATCCGACTTTGAGGCTTCACAGAAGGTAGTTGAGCAGGTTATCAAGGAGTTCGGCGGAATCGACTTCCTTATCAACAACGCAGGAATCACACGTGACAAGCTCATTCTCAATATGGATGAAAAGGACTTTGACGCAGTAATCGGCGTAAACCTCAAGGGTACTTTCAATATGATTAAGCACACCTACAAGCACTTTATGAAAAAGCGTTTCGGCAGAATCGTAAGCACTTCTTCAATCGTAGGTCTTAACGGCAACGCAGGACAGGCTAACTATTCCGCATCAAAGGCAGGCATTATCGGACTTACAAAGTCAGTTGCAAAGGAGCTTGCAGGCAGAGGAGTTACAGCCAACGCAGTTGCACCCGGTTATATCGGAACAGATATGACAAACGTGCTTTCCGACAAGATTAAGGACGCTATGAAGGCGCAGATTCCCGCAAAGCGCATCGGTACTCCCGAGGACGTTGCAAACGTTGTAGCATTCCTTTGCTCCGACGAAGCATCTTACGTTACAGGCGAGGTTATCCGTGTAGACGGCGGCCTTGCAATGTGAGTCGCCACTAATTTTTAATTATTAATTGTTAATTTTCTCGTTGGAGGTAAATATGAGCAGAAGAGTAGTAGTAACAGGACTTGGCGCAATCACTCCCGTCGGCAATGACGTTGATACAATGTGGAAAAATCTTGTTGACGGCGTTTGCGGTATTGAAACAATCACAGACTTTGACACAAGCGAATTAAAGGTTCACATTGCAGGTACGGTAAAGGACTTTGAACCCGAAAAATACATTGAAAAAAGAGAAGTAAGAAAGCTTGACCTTTACACCCAGTACGCTCTTGCGGCTGCACAGCAGGCTGTTGACGACAGCGGCATTATGGGCAAGATTGACGAAAACCGTTTCGGCGTTTACATAGGCGCAGGTATCGGCGGACTTCACACATTTGAGAAGAACACAATCGCTATGGAAAAGGGCGGTGCAAAGAAGGTTTCTCCGTTCTTCATTCCTATGATGATCGGCAACATCGCAACAGGTAACGTTGCTATTCGCTTCAACGCAAAGGGTGCGTCACTTTCTGTAATCAGCGCCTGCGCAACAGGTACAAACTCGATCGGCGAGGCTTTCCACGCAGTAAAGGACGGATATGTTGACGCCGTAATCGCAGGCGGTACCGAGGCTGTTATTTCTCCGCTCACAATCGCAGGCTTCCAAAACATCAAGGCTCTTTCAACTAACCCAGACCCGAAGAAGGCTTCACGTCCGTTTGACAAGGATCGTGACGGCTTTATTATGGGCGAGGGCGCAGGTATGCTTATCCTTGAAGAATACGAGCACGCAAAGGCAAGAGGTGCAAAGATTTACGCTGAATTCTGCGGCTACGGCAACACCTGTGACGCTCACCACGTAACTGCTCCCGACCCCGAGGGTGCAGGACTTGCAAGAGCAATTGAAATTGCATTTGAAGAGGCAAACGTTCCCGACGACGCAGAAATCTATATCAACGCACATGGCACAAGCACACACTTAAACGATTTAACAGAAACAATGGCTATCAAAACCGCTCTCGGTCAGAAAGCATATGACGTTAACATCAGCTCGACAAAGTCAATGACAGGTCATATGCTCGGCGCAACAGGCGCAGTAGAGGCAATTGCCGCAATCAAGGCTCTTGACGAGGGCGTTATTCCCCCGACAATCAACCTTGACGAGCCTGACGAGGGGCTTGACCTCAACTACACTCCCAATAAGGCTGTTAAGCGCAATGTAAACGTTGCGGCTTCAACAAACCTCGGCTTCGGCGGTCACGACGCTTGCGTTGTATTCAAAAAGATTTAAAGTTAATCTGAAAGGACATTACTTATGTATAACACTGAACAAATCAAGGAGTTAATAAAGGTTCTTGAGGAATCATCATTATCCGTACTTGAAATTGTTGAAAAGGACGGCTCGAAAATCCGTCTTGAAAAGGCTCAGCCTGCACAGCAGATTGTAAATACAATCCCTGTTGCAAACGGCGTAGCAGCTCCGGCACCCATTCCCGCAGCGCCCGTTGAGTCAGCTCCTGCGGTTACTTCGGCTCCTGTTGCAGATAGTTCAAAAACAATTGACGCTCCTATCGTAGGCGTTTTCTATGCCGCTTCCGCTCCCGGAAAGACCCCCTATGTAAGTGTAGGCAAAAAGGTCAAGAAGGGCGACGTTGTCTGCATTATCGAGGCTATGAAGTGTATGAATGAGATTCAGGCTGAAGAGGACGGCGAAATTGTTGAAGTTCTCGTCAAGGACGGCGAGCTTGTAGAATACGGTCAGCCGCTGTTCAAAATTAACTAATAAAAGGAAATCAGGTTATCCCTTTTAGTAAGCTAAACTATAATATAATGCGGAATGCGGAATTAGGAATGCGGAATTAATGGTCGCTTCGCTCCGAATTTGTAATGTTGCGTGTTGTTTGGAAAGGTTTGTTTTCCTCAGGTTAATTGATATATCGACAACGTTTCGGGACGTGTAGGAACCCGTCCCCTACGGAAAGGTTTGCTTTTCTCTATAACTACGGTTTATTTGGTATAGTTTAATTTCAACTTCGGACACGGCACGCCGTGTCCCTACGACTAAAAACAAACGTTTCCAATATCGCCGTAGGGGACGGCATCCCTGACGTCCCGAAACGTCACCTATATATCAATTTAAAATTCGGGCTGCAATTTTCTCCAAACAAACCGACTTTTCCACTCGATTTGCCCGCCGAGGCACTCGGCTAAATTATAGTTTATCTCATTAAGTAAGCCAAAATTAAAAGCTTAATTAAAGGGATAATCAGAAAAGGAAAATAACTATGCTTAATCAGGAAGAAATCAAAAAAATACTCCCTCACCGTGACAATATGCTCCTTGTTGAAGAGGCTGAAAGCGTAGACGAAAATACGGCAAAGGGCAGATATACAATCAAAGGCGACGAATTCTTTTTGCAGGGACATTTCCCCGGCAACCCGGTTGTTCCGGGCGTTATCCTCTGCGAAATGATGGGACAGGCAAGCTGTTGCCTGCTTGCAGACAAGGTTAAAAACTGCACGCCTTATTTTACAAAAATGAACAACGTAAAGTTCAAAAATCCCGTAAAGCCGGGTGATACCCTTGAAAGCGTTTGCACACTGACAAAGAGCAGAGGTGCATTCTACTTTATTGATGCAAAGGGTTATGTTGACGGCAAGCTGTGCGTTAGCGCCGAGCTGTCGTTCGCTCTTGTTGAGAATAAGTAATTACCTATTAACGCAATAAAATTGGAAGTGAAAAGATGTTTTCTAAAATTCTGATTGCCAACCGTGGAGAAATTGCGGTTAGAATTATCCGTGCCTGCCGTGAAATGGGCATTTCAACGGTTGCAATATATTCCGAGGCTGACAAGGACGCAATGCATGTTCAGCTTGCCGACGAAAGCTACTGCGTAGGCGGAAACAGAGTAGCCGACAGCTATCTTAATATGGCCGCAATCCTCACCGTAGCTGTTGAAAGCGGTGCACAGGCTATTCACCCCGGTTACGGACTTCTGTCTGAAAACGCAAAATTTGTTTCGCTCTGCGAGCAGTGCAATATCAACTTCATAGGTCCTACATCCGATATGATTAAGCTTCTCGGCGACAAGGACAACGCACGTAAAACAATGCGTGCCGCAGGCGTTCCCGTAACTCCCGGCTGTGATATTGTTGAAAACGTTGAACAGGCTGTTGAAGAAGCGAAGAAAATCGGATTTCCTCTGCTTATCAAGGCTCGTTCGGGCGGCGGCGGAAAGGGAATACGCAAGGTTGACTCAATCGAGCAGTTTGAGGAGGCTTTTCTCTCAGCTTCTGCCGAGGCACAGGCGGCTTTTGGTGACGGCGCCTGCTACATAGAAAAGTTCATTCATCCCGTAAAGCACATTGAAATGCAGCTTCTCTGCGACAAGTACGGCAACACAATCTGCCTTGGTGAAAGAGAGTGTTCCGTTCAGCGCAAAAATCAGAAGATGATTGAAGAAAGCCCCAGCCCTGCGCTTGATGAAAAAACACGTAAGGAAATGATGATAGCCGCAGTCAAGGCTGCAAAGGCTGTCAATTACGTGAACGCAGGTACGGTAGAATTTCTGCTTGATAAGAACAACAATTTCTACTTTATGGAAATGAACACTCGTTTGCAGGTTGAACACGGCGTAACCGAAATGGTAACGGGACTTGATATAGTTCAGTGGCAAATTAGAATTGCCGCAGGTGCAAAGCTTTCACGCACGCAGGACAGCATTTTCACTCACGGAAACGTAATCGAGTGCAGAATCAATGCCGAAAATCCCGACAAGGGATTCCGTCCGAGCTGCGGAAGAATCAAAAGACTTCACATTCCGGGCGGCTCGTTTGTACGCTTTGACACTGCAATTTTACAGGATTACTTCGTTCCGCCTTACTACGATTCGATGATAGGCAAGCTGATTGTTCAGGCAAGAAGCCGCTCGGAGGCTATCAGAAAAATGAAGATGGCGTTATCCGAGCTTGTCATAGAGGGCGTTGACATAAACCGTGATTTGCTTGCCGAAATTTTATCTGACGAGCAGTTTGTAAGCGGTGAATATACAACCGACTTTATGGCGGATTTTGAAAAGCGCCGCAACAGTAAATAATCTTATTTATTCAATATAATGTAACAACTGAAAACCGAAAGGTTATGGAGTTATTATGGATTTATTTTCTTTCAGAAAACCGAA
>CAMKNF010000116.1 GCA_946414115.1 uncultured Ruminococcus sp.
CAAGGTGGTCTTCATTGTTCGGAACGTCAAAGCGAGGGAGCTTGCGAATGCCGAACTCAAACTCAACATTGCATCTGTCGGCAATTTTCTGTGTATTCTCAATCGCCTGCGGATATTTCGGGAAAAGCGATCGCATTTCCTCTTCGGTTTTCAGATAAAATTCGTTCGTCTGAAATTCCATTCTGTCGTTGTCGTTTATCGTGCGGTTCGTCTGAATACAGAGTAAAATATTATGAGTTTTGCTGTCCTCTTTTTCAATATAGTGGCTGTCGTTTGTTGCGACAATATCAACACCGATTTCATCAGCTATGCGCACAAGGCTTGGGATAATTCTCTGCTGTTCTTCAATTCCGTGGTCTTGCAGTTCGATAAAGAAATTGTCCTTCCCGAACAAATCCCTGTAATACTCGGCTTTTGCTTTAGCCGCATTATAATCGCCGTCAAGAAGCTTTTGCGGAATTTCACCCGCAAGACAGGCTGAAAGGCAGATTAAGCCCTCGTGATATTTTTCAAGCAGTTCATCGTCAATTCTCGGCTTTGAATAAAATCCCTCAGTAAATCCGTAGGATACGAGCTTTATAAGATTCTGATAGCCGATGTTATTCTCACAAAGGAGCACCATATGATAATACTTTTCGTATGACGAGGTTTTATCAAAGCGTGAGTGCGGTGCAACATAAACCTCACAGCCGATAACGGGTTTTATATTTTCTTTGATACACGCTCTGTAAAAGTCAATCACGCCGTACATTACACCGTGGTCGGTTATTGCAAGCGAGGTCATACCCTTTTGACGTGCGGCTGACGCTATTTTGTTTATACGGCACGCACCGTCAAGCAGGCTGTATTCGGTATGAACGTGTAGATGTGCAAAAGCCATAATCAATCACCGTTTACTGTTGCATTGATTTTTCCGTCTGAAAACTCGAGCGTGAAATTATCGCCCTTGTTAAGCTGTGAGCTTGATGTGATTACAACGCCGTCCTTTTCGGCTATTGAGTAACCTCTTGAAAGAACTGAAAGAGGATTTAAGCTTTCAAGCTTGGCGGAAATTTTTGTTATTTCATTTGATTTTTCACTGTATTTTTCGTTGACTATATTCTGCGATTTATTCAGTAACAGCTCAATATTCTTTTCATATTTATCAATTCTTGACTGAGGAGATACGAGTGAAATTCTGCGCTGAAAATCAATCAATCGGGAGCTGTTTTTTCTGAATTGAGAATCCATAAAAGATGAAAGGTACTGGAGCTGTGAACTATAATACGACATTAACTCGGCTTTATCGGGAACTGCAAGTTCTGCCGCCGCTGACGGAGTCGGAGCACGCATATCCGAAACAAAATCGCAGATTGTAAAATCGGTTTCGTGCCCGACTGCGGAAATCACAGGAATTTTGCAGTCATAAATTGCATTTGCAAGTGTTTCGTCGTTAAACGCCCACAAATCCTCGATTGAGCCGCCGCCCCTTCCGATTATTATTACGTCACAGGCGTTGTACATATCAAGCGTTTTTACTGCACGTACAAGCTGTTCGGGAGCGCTGTCGCCCTGAACAAGAACAGGGCACATAACAATGTTTATGCAGGGAAATCTTCTGTAAAGAATGTTGCGTATATCCTGAACTGCCGCACCGGTTGGAGAGGTAATCACACCTACAGTTTTAGGAAATCTGGGCAAAGGCTTTTTATGTGCTGAATCGAAAAGTCCTTTGTCGGCAAGCTTCTTTTTAAGCTGTTCATAGGCAAGCGTGAGTGCACCGATTCCGTCAGGCTGCATATCCTCGATATTGAGCTGATACTGTCCTGTCGGCTCGTATACTGCAACTCTTCCACGGCAGATAACCTTCATTCCGTCTGTCGGTTTAAATCGGAGATTTCTTGCGTTGCCCGAAAACATTACGGCACGGATTACTGACTTTTCATCTTTTAGCGAAAGGTAGATATGTCCGCTTCGGTAGTGGTCTGTAAGGTTTGAAATCTCACCCGACAGAAAGACGATATTCAGTTTTGAATCGTTTTCAATCAGCGATTTGATGTAAAAATTAAGCTGTGAAACTGTCAGCACTCTCGGCGCTGTAAAATCAGGTGTGTACATTTTTAAACTTCCTGTATGCAAGATACGCAGTTCCTGCCGCATTGTCGGTTGAGTAGCACGGCTCGGCAAAAACAGCGTTGTATTTTTCTGTATAAGAATTTTTGATTATCGTGTTCGACATAACGCCGCCTGCAAAAACAAGCGGAAGTCTGCCGTATTTTTCAATCAGTCTGTCTGTCATCAACATAAGCGTTTTTCTGATATATTCAAGGCAATAAGCGGCGATATATTCGGGATTTTTACCGTCATTAAGAAGTTTTTTGCAGATGTTTTCAATTCCACTTAAACAGCAATTGCACCCTTTTAAACTCGGGTGAACATTAATTTTTTCGGAATTTTTTAGTGCAAGCTTTTCAAGCTCTGCACCGCAAGGGAAGTCAAGTCCAAGCATTACGCCTACCCTGTCAACTGCCTGTCCTGCGTGTAAATCAAGAGAAGATGCGACAAGCTCGGCAGAAAAGCTGTCGCCGTTTCCTTTTGCAAGTACGGCTTCTGTTGTGCCGCCGCTGACGTGAAAGGCGATAAAGTTTTCCGAAAACAAGTCGTCACGCTCTGCGCTGTAAAGTGCCGCCGAAATATGCCCCTCCTGATGCGAAAAAGGAAAAAGCGGAGTCTTCAGCGCCGAAGATAAAATTTTTGCCGTGTTTTCTCCGACAGTGAAACACGGCATATAAGAGCCGTCAATCGGGCGTGGTTTTGTTGAAACTCCGATTGCGGCTATCTGATTTACGTCAATATTCTTTACAAGCTCTGAAAAAAGCGTATGTAACTGCGCTGTGTGATGAAATACAGCGTCACTCTGGCGAAGTCCGAGTTGACCTTGCTTTACAGGCAAAAGCTTTTTCTGCTGAAACATTTCACCCGTTTTGCTGTTAAAAAGCGCAGTTGACGTAGTGTAATTTGAAGTATCAATTCCGAGAAAAAGGCTCATTCTGCTCCCTCTTTACTGCGGATTAATGCACCGAGGATTCCATTGACAAACCTGCTTTCGTCAATTGTATATTTCTTGGCAAGCTCTACGGCTTCATTTACCGATACGCTGTCGGGAACGCTGTCAAGGTACTTTATCTCGTAAAATGCAAGGCGCAGAATTGCAAGAGAAGGCTTTGAAATTCTTGAAATTGTCCAGCCTTTCTTGAGAAATTTTGAAATTTCAGCGTCAATTTCGTCTTTTTTCTCCTCAATTGCACTTACAACCGACTGTGCATAGCCGCACACTCCGCCCTCAAACATTTCGGATTTATCTTCAATTGTAGCTTCCAGCGGTTCATCGTCAAAGGATTTTGAGAACAAAAGCATAAATGCCTGTTCCCTCGCTTCACTTCTTGTAAGCTTTATCTGTTCGCCGTTTAATTCATTGCTCATTTTTCTACCAACTTTACATTGAAATATAAGATATTATATCATATTGAAATAAAATTGTAAATAAAATAAGTGCAGAAAACGGCTGAAAACTGTTTTCTGCACTTAAATAATTAATTGAAAATTACTTTTTAATATGCTCAGCTATTACCTTTATAAGCTGAATAATAATCGTAGGTATTACTGCAAGAAGTCCGATAAAAGCAATTTGCAAGCCTGTCAGCACCTCAACACTGAACAGCGAGTGCATAAACGGTACAAAGATTACGAACGAAAGCAGGGACACGCCTACAAAGAAAGCGGCTACGCTGTAAAGATTTGAAGTAAAGCCGAGCTTAAAAATTGAATGGCGGCTTCGGCAGTTAAAGCCGTGGAAAAGACGTGCAAGCGTGAGCGTTGCAAAAGCCATTGTGCTTGCGGTTGCGGCGTTCACCTGATAACCGAGATAGAAAGCAATCAGCGTTACTACTGCAATAAGAGCACCCTGACCGAACATAAGAGCTACAAAGTCCTTTGTCATTATGCCTGTTTTAGGGTCACGAGGCTTTTGTGAAAGCAAATCTTTTTCGGGCTTTTCCATACCGATTGCAATTGCAGGGAGAGAGTCGGTGAGAAGATTTATAAACAGAAGATGAACTGCCTCAAACGGCTGAGGAAGCGCCATAATGGAAGTATACAGAACTGCAAAGATACCTGCCATATTGCCTGAAAGCAGGAACAGAACTGCGTTTTTAATGTTTCTGAACACGTTTCTTCCGTTTGCTACGGCTTTGATGATTGTTGCAAAGTTATCGTCCTGCAAAATCATTGATGCAGCATCCTTGGAAACCTCTGTTCCGGTGATTCCCATTGCAACACCGATGTCAGCCTTTTTAAGCGCAGGAGCATCATTAACGCCGTCGCCTGTCATTGAAACAATGTGTCCCTTTTTCTGCCAAGCATCAACTATTCTGATTTTATTTTCCGGTGATACACGTGCATAAACGGAGATTTTCTCAATCTTTTCATCAAGCTCTTCATCGCTCATTGCATCAAGCTCAAGTCCTGTTACGGCAATGTCGCCGTCGTGGAAAATTCCGATTTGCTTTGCAATTGCGGTTGCTGTAATCTTATGGTCGCCTGTAATCATTACAGGCTTTATGCCAGCACGGATTGCATCGGCAACAGCCTGCTTTGACTCCTCTCTGGGCGGGTCAATCATTGAAACAAGACCGATGAATGTATAGTCGTATTCGGTATCTATGCTCAACTCTTCATCAGATTCTTTATAGGCAAAGGTGAGAACACGAAGTCCTTCTTCGGAATATTTTTTATTCTGTTCGAGAATTAAACGTTTATCTTCATCTGTAATAGGACGAACACCGTCCTTTGTTGCGATATTAATACATCTGTCGAGAATAACGTCAAGCGCACCCTTTGTAAGAATATGAGAAACGCCGTGCATTCTGTACTTTGTGCTCATCATCTTTCTGTCGGAGTCAAAGGGAACCTCCTCAATTCTTGAAAGACCGTTTCTCATTGTGTTTTCGTCAAGTCCGATGTTGCGGAAGGTTTCAAGCAGAGCGTATTCTGTCGGGTCACCTATTCCCTTTCCGTCAACAATGCTTGAATCGTTGTTGAGCACCATATCATAGAGAAGATGTCTGTGGCTTTCAACATTTAAATCGAGCTGATCCTCTCGGATACTTTCCCCGTTGATGTAGATTTTTTGAACGGTCATTTTGTTCTGGGTAAGAGTACCTGTTTTGTCGGAGCAAATTACGGAAACACAACCGAGGCTTTCAACCGCCTTTAAGTCCTTTATTACTGCGTTTTCTCTTGCCATTTTCTGCGTACCCATTGCCTGAACGATTGTCACGATTGAACCGAGTGCTTCGGGAATTGCGGCTACTGCGAGAGCGACGGCAAACATAAGAGCATTTATAATCTTATCCTGATTAAGTCCGACAGGCTCTAATGAAAAATTCTGCCAGAGATTCAAGCCGAAAACGACAACACAGATTATTATAATAACGGTTGCAAGCATTTTGGAAAACTTGTCAAGGCTTACCTGAAGCGGAGTTTTCTTTTCTTTAGCCGCATTCATCAATGAAGCTATTTTGCCGATTTCTGTGTTCATACCTGTTGAGGTAACAGCTACAAGCGCTCTGCCGTAGGTTACAAGACTGCCCGAGAATACCATATTTGTCCTGTCGGCAAGCGGAACTTCGCCACTGATTACTTCGTCGTTTTTATCAACGTTCGTTGACTCACCTGTAAGCGAGCTTTCGTTGACCTGCAAGGAATAATTGTTGATGATTCTACCATCGGCTACAATTAAATCGCCTGCTTCAAGCACGATTATGTCGCCCTCAACAACGTCTGTTGAATCAATTTCAATCTTAATTCCGTCACGTATTACCTTTGCGCTGGGTGAAGAAAGGGATTTAAGGCTTTCAAGCGACTTTTCAGCCTTTACGTGCTGAACCGTTCCGAGGATTGCATTGAGGATAATTACGGCAAAAATTACGATTGTGCTTTCAAGATTTCCCGAAAAAATCGAAATAATTGCGGCAACAATCAGTATGATTACAAGCAAGTCGGCAAACTGGCTTAAAAACACCTGAAAAATCGATTTTTTCTTGCTCTCCTGCAAAACGTTTTTGCCGTTCTTTTCAAGAAGCTCTTTTGCTTTGTCTGACGAAAGTCCGTCGGTTGTTACACCGAGAGAATTTAAAACTTCGTCCTTTGACATCTGGTACCATTGTTTCATTATTCTTCCTCCATAA
>CAMKNF010000117.1 GCA_946414115.1 uncultured Ruminococcus sp.
ATTGAGCATAAGGACGTTTTCGGCATAACATTCGAACAGGGCAGAAACGAGCTTAAAATCGACGAAGAAATGCTTATGCAGAACATCGTAACCGATAACAAGGAGCTTCCCGAGGAGGCAAAGCGTGACCTTCTTATCGCTCTTATCACACTTAAATATACTCAGTCAAACTCCGTTTGCTACGCAAAGGGAGGTCAGGCTATCGGCGTAGGCGCAGGACAGCAGTCAAGAATCCACTGCACACGCCTTGCAGGCAACAAGGCTGACATCTGGTTCTTAAGACAGCATCCGAAGGTAATGAACCTCCCGTTTGTTGAGAACATAAGACGTCCCGACAGAGATAACACAATCGACGTATATATTTCAGACGATTACGAGGACGTTCTCGCTGACGGCGTATGGCAGCAGTTCTTCACAACAAAACCCGAACCCCTCACTAAAGAGGAAAAGAAGGAGTGGCTTGCTAATTTCAGCGGTGTTTCACTCGGCTCTGATGCATTCTTCCCGTTCGGCGACAATATCGAAAGAGCAAAGCGTTCAGGAGTTCAGTACGTTGCACAGCCGGGCGGCTCAATCCGTGACGACAACGTAATTGAAACCTGCAACAAGTACAATATGACAATGTCCTTTACAGGAATCAGACTTTTCCATCACTGATAAGGGGTGCTGCTATGAATATATTAATGATTGGCTCGGGCGGCAGAGAACACGCTCTTATCAGAAAGCTTCTTGAAAGTCCGAAATGCACAAAGCTTTACTGCGCCCCCGGTAACGGTGGTATCTCAAGAGATGCCGAAACCGTAAATATCGGTGTAATGGATAAGGAAGCAATGGTTAAGTTTGCAAAGGAAAACGCAATCGACCTTGCATTTGTTGCTCCCGATGATCCGCTTGCCGCAGGTATGGTTGACGCATTTGAAGAGGCAGGAATCCGTGCATTCGGCCCTAACGCAAACGCCGCAATTATTGAGGCATCAAAGGTTTTCTCAAAGAACCTTATGAAAAAATACAACATTCCTACTGCAAAATACGAGGTTTTCGATAACGCCGACAAGGCAATTGAGTATGTAAAAGCTGAAAACACTGCTCCCGTAGTTGTCAAGGCTGACGGTCTTGCGCTCGGCAAGGGCGTTATTATTGCCCAGACAATTGACGAGGCTGTTTCTGCAATCAAGTCGATTATGGAGGACAAGCAGTTCGGCGACTCGGGCAACAATATTGTTATTGAGGAGTTCTTAACAGGCCCCGAGGTTTCTGTTCTTGCATTTACTGACGGCAAGTGCGTAAAGCCTATGGTAAGCTCCAAGGATCATAAGCGTGCTTATGACAACGACGAAGGCTTAAACACAGGCGGAATGGGTACAATCAGTCCTAATCCGTATTACACTGACGAGATTGCCAACGTATGTATGGAAACAATCTTCAAACCCACAATTGAGGCAATGAACAAAGAGGGCAGACCTTTCAAGGGTTGTCTGTACTTTGGCTTGATGATAACTCCGAACGGCCCAAAAGTTATCGAGTACAACGCACGTTTCGGCGACCCCGAAGCACAGGTTGTTCTTCCCAGACTTAAAACCGACCTTGTTGATATATGCGAATCTGTCATTGATGAAAAGCTTTCCGATATTGACATTGAGTGGTATGACGGTGCGGCGGCTTGCGTAGTTATGGCAAGCGGCGGTTATCCCGTTTCCTACAAAAAGGGAATAGAGATGTTCGGTCTTGATGATAACGGTCAGGTAGAGGGCGCAACAGTTTACCACGCCGGTACAAAGTATGAAAACGGAAAGTTCTACACAAACGGCGGACGTGTTCTCGGCGTAACAGCAAGGGCAGAAACTCTTGATGAAGCACTTGAAAAGGCATATGCCGCAGTTGACAAAATCAAGTTTGAGGGCGCACACTTCAGACACGATATAGGTAAAACTAAATAATAAAAAATAATAATGCCGCATTCACTGTGAATGCGGCATTTCTGTAAAGTATTTAATTATATCCTGTCTTGTCACAATACCGATAAAGCTTCCTCTTGCATCGGTAACGGGAATGAAATTCTGTTTCATTGCCCTTTGCAGCAGCTCGTCCATACTCACGTTAATCTTAACGGCAGGGTTAAAATCCTTTCGAATTATGTCACGAACATAATAATGTTCAAGATCCTTTATTCTTTGATTTCCATTGTCAATAATATTGTAAAGAAAATCACCCTCGTTTACCGTTCCCACATATTCACCGTCAGCGTTGATTACGGGAATCGCAGTGTAGCCGTGAGCACGCATCTTTTCAAGTCCCTGTCTTAATGTGTAATTATCATAAATATATTTTACAGTGTCCTTTGGTTTAAGGAGCATTATTACGTTCATTTTATCATTCCTTTAATCTTTAAATGCCTGTGAGGTCACATACAGCTCACCTATGAGATACACGATTCCTGCCGTCAGAAGCAGTGTTTTAACCTGCAAAAGACCGCTCTGAATCACAATTAATGCGGCGGTAATTGTCAGCAGATAAGCAAAGCCCTTTGTTTCCTTTTTAAAGAAAACTATCCACAGAACAACATATATAACAGTCAGCACGGCTGTTGAAATCAGCCAGTATGTCTGCATAAGCTCGACAGGTTCAGGAAATCCCTTTTCAAGTATGCCGAGGTTTATTCCCATAAGAAAAAGACTGCAATATTTTCCTGTTCGCTCAATATAGAGCATAGCACGGTTGTTAATTGCTCTCAAGTCGTAATTATGAGTTCTTGCATAAACAACGTGAGGAACTGCAAGAATAACTGCAAAAAGCAGTCCGTAAACATTTACAACATCAAAAAATCCCATTGAATCACCTTACAAAATTCTTATTTAATTATACCATATTGCGCCTGTGTTTACAACAATTTAAATCTTAAATTTTGATTTTACATATCAAGATATAAGAAAAATGTACTTTTTTACAAAAATGTACGTAGAGTATTACAATACTGTTGCTATTTTTATCTTGCTTTTTTTGCCAAAACTTTGTATCATATTAATATTGATTATAATAAGTATATTCTGTTTTCAGGAGAAGATTATTTTGGAAAAGAAGAAAAAGTTCAGAATAAGCGGAAAGCTTATTTTTAACCTTATTGTGTTTGGCATAACGGTATACCTTGCAGTATTCTTTTTTGCTTCGGAGGACGGACTTATTGACCTTCTTTCAACGCCGAACAGCTTTAACCTCGGCTGGATATTCATAGCTTTCCTTGTTTACGATTTCAATATCTTAATTGATACGTTTGTCACGCTGATTTTCGTGCGGTCGCAATACAAGGACTTTCGGTTTATTGACGCACTTAAGGTTTCTTTTGTCGGTGTGTTTTTCGGAGCAATAACTCCGTCAAACACAGGCGGACAACCTATGCAGCTTTATCTTATGTCAAAAAAGAACATCGGCATAGGCTTCGGCTCTGCCTGTATGACGCAAAAATTCATAGTCTATCAGATTGTCACAACGCTTTTCAGCGTGTTTGCGGTAATATTCAAATTTGAGTATTTCCAGAGTGCGTTTACAAGCATATGGTCAACCTTATTTATTGTTTTCGGATTTTCCGTTCAGCTTATTGTTACAGCTCTGTTCCTTGTAGTATCATTCTGTCGGGGAATAACAAATAAGATGATAAAGCTGATTTATAAAATAATGAAAAAGTTCAAGTTTGTAAAGAATCCCGAAAAGAAAATTGAGCGGCTTTACAACGAAGTTTCAATGTTTCATCAGGCAAACAAGGATTTGTTTAAAAATCCAAAGCTGCTTGTAAGTACATATCTTCTTGTTATGGTGCAGGTTCTGGCAATTCTTTCGGTTCCGTATTTCATCTACATTTCATTCGGTATGCCCGAGATTGCCGTATCAAGCGGAGCGACAGTTCCTAATCTTCTTGACTTTATTTGTATTCAGTCATTCGTTCTCTTTACTTCAAATCTCGTGCCGTTACCCGGTGCTTCGGGCGGTGCAGAGCTTGCGTTTACAATGTACTTCGGTCAGTTCTTTGTGCTCGGTGGAGTAAACAAAATCAAGCCTGCAATTCTGTTGTGGCGACTCGTTACCTACTACGGCGCAATCGTAATTTCCGCTCCATTCTCTTATTACACAAAAGATAAAAAAGCGGAAGATAAAAAATTAAAAGAGCTTGAAATGCAAAATGAATAATAAAAAACGGACGTTTCGGCGTCCGTTTTTGTATTAATACAGTTGAAAACATAATCGTAATATTGTAATATACTAATATAGACGGAGGTGTGTTTATGCCAAATGTGTTTGATTATTTAGACTGGCGTGGGGATTTGAGTATTAAAAACGATGTTTTCAACGACGTTGATGCACTTATATTATCCCGCCTTTCGTATTTTCCCTTTGATGATATTGTATCTGCCGATATAAATGATAAAATCACAATTAAAAACGCAAGTGATAAATTTTTTGCGACAGATTTAAATAACGATAAAATCCTCTGGGAGGGTGACGCAGAGCTTTTGAAAGCCTGTGCAGAGTCAGATCGTTTTAAAAATATGAAGCTTTCGGGCTATGTGAACATAGTCGAGAGGGAAAAGCAAATGCAGTTTTCGGCTGTTGTCATTGAAATAACCGAAAACTGCCGCTATATTTCTTACCGTGGAACTGATAACACTCTTGTCGGCTGGCAGGAGGATTTTAATATGTATTATATGTTTCCTCTGCCGTCACAGCTGACAGCGCTTAAATATCTTGAACAGGCGGCAAAAAGCCTGAACGGCACATTTATCCTCGGCGGTCACTCGAAGGGAGGAAACCTTGCAGTTTATGCGTCAATTTTCTGCAACTCCGAAATACAAAAAAGGATTGACGGAGTGTACAACCACGATGGGCCGGGATTTGACAAAGAAGTGATTGAACAGAACAGCTATAAGTTTATGATAAGTAAAATCCATACCTATGTACCGCAGTCGTCAATTTTCGGAATGATGTTTGAACACGCAGAAGAATATACAATCGTAAAAAGCACGCAAAAAGGATTTTTACAGCACGATATTTATTCGTGGGAGATAAAGCGAAATCACCTTGAAACGCTCAATACAATGACAAACACAAGCACATTTTTCGACCATACTCTTACAGAGCTTGTGTCGGATATGGACGAACAGCAGAGAAAGGCATTTATTGAGGGTGTGTTTTCACTGCTTGAAAATACAGAGGATAAAACATTTAACGAGATAGCAGAGAACTGGAAGTCAAATTCGGGCAAAATTTTCAAGTCGCTTAAAAATATGGACAACAAAACAAGATCGCTTATTATTTCAACTCTGCTGAATCTTATAAGATGCGCTAAAAATAATTTTTCCGACATAAACCCTTTGCTGAAGAAAAACAGAAAGAACAAGGATAATAAGTAATAATTATATAATTATAAAACACAGGTTTCCTTGACAATGTGTGTTGCTTAATTTATAATAATGCTAATGGGTATTAAAGTATTTAAGAAGGGTGAAGAAGATTATGAACATATGGCATGACATTTCTCCAAAGAGAATCACAACCGATAAATTTTACGCTGTTATCGAGATTTCAAAGGGCGGCAAGAATAAATATGAGCTTGACAAGGAAACAGGAATGTTAAAGCTCGACAGAGTTCTGTTTACTTCAACTCACTATCCTGCAAACTACGGCTTTATTCCAAGAACCTTTGCCGATGACGGAGACCCGCTTGACGTTCTTGTGCTTTGCAGTGAAACTATCCAGCCTATGACGCTCGTTGAGTGTAAGCCAATCGGTGTGCTTAATATGATTGACAACAATAGCTGTGACGAAAAGATTATTGCAGTTCCCGTAAATGACCCGAACTACAACTGCTACAGCGATATAAAGGAACTTCCAAAGCATTACTTTGAGGAAATCCAACACTTCTTTCAGGTTTATAAGTCGCTTGAAGCAGGCAAGACAACTTCCGTAACTGAAATCAGCGGAGTTAAAAAGGCAAAGGAAATTATCAAAAAGTCAATCGACAGCTACATAAAGGATTTCCAGCTTGCATAATAGAGTATATACAAAAAAGCTTTATCATTTCTGATAAAGCTTTTTATAAAGCATATTAAATTATTATCAGATTTTAA
>CAMKNF010000118.1 GCA_946414115.1 uncultured Ruminococcus sp.
TACTTTTTATTTTTTGTAGGCTCTATTTGTTACCCCAACATTTATTATAGAGCCAAAAAAATTATCTTTTGGATTAGTCAAAGAACTTTGCGTGGATTGCAGAAACTGCCTTGTCGGCGTCGGCTGCGTCGATAAGAACGGAAACCTTGATTTCGCTTGTGCTTATCATCTGGATGTTAATCTGTGCGTCATAGAGAGCCTCAAACATCTTTGTTGCAACGCCTGCGTGGCTTTCCATACCTGCGCCAACGATCGAAATCTTTGCAACGTTGTCGTCGTAGAGAACCTCTGCTGCACCGAGGTTTTCCATATAGTCCTTAAGGCAGGCAACAGCTTCCTGTCCTCTGTCCTTTGCTACTGTAAAGCTGATGTCCTTCTTGCCGTCGTGACCGATTGACTGAAGGATAATATCAACATTAATATCCTTTGCAGAAAGCTTTGAGAACATCTTGAAAGCAAGACCGGGAAGGTTGGGAATACCCGTTACAGATATTCTTGCTACCTCTGTATCTTTAGCAACACCGCTGATTAACATTTTCTCCATTTTTGTTTTCTCCTTTACTATTGTACCCGAAGCCTTAGCCATACTCGAAAGCACTTCAAGCTCGATGTTATATTTTTTAGCCATTTCAACCGAACGGTTGTTAAGAACCTGAGCGCCGAGTGTGGCAAGCTCAAGCATTTCGTCATAGGAAATTTCTTTGAGTTTCCGTGCGTTTTTTACCTTTCTGGGGTCTGCTGTGTAAACGCCCTCAACGTCTGTGTAAATCTGGCACAAGTCAGCGTGCATTGAAGCGGCAATAGCAACTGCGCTTGTGTCGGAGCCGCCTCTGCCGAGTGTTGTAACGTCGCCGTACTTGGAAAGTCCCTGGAAGCCTGCTACAACAACAATGTTCTTCTTGTCAAGCTCACGTCTGATTCTTGAAGCGTCAACCCTTTTGATTCTTGCACTTGTGTGTGCGGAAGTGGTTTCAAAGCCTGCCTGCCAACCGAGCAGTGATACTGCGTGGTAGCCGAGCTTTTCAATTGCCATTGCAAGAAGTGAAATTGAAATCTGCTCGCCTGCGGCAAGAAGCATATCCTTTTCACGGCGTGAAGCGTTGGGATTAATCTCCTGCGCCTTTTCGATAAGGTCGTCTGTTGTGTCGCCCTGTGCAGATACAACAACTACAACGTCGTTGCCCTTTGCAAAGGTGTCCGTTACGATTTTCGCAACGTTCATTACACGCTCGGCGTTGGCAACAGAGCTGCCGCCGAATTTCTGAACTATCAAACTCATTTACTCAATACTCCTCTTTTGTTTTTATAGGAATTTGCGCCGATTAGCTCGGGCAAAATAAGTTAAGCAATATCTAATATTTCTGCCTGACTTTATTATAAATCACCAATGCGGATTGTTGAAAGAACTTCAACGCCTTCATTTTTGAGTGCTTCGATTTTCTCTGTAATATCGCCGAAGGGCATTTCAGTTGTAACAAATGCAGCTTCGTCAGCAGGAACATCTTCTCTTTTGATTACGCTGATTGCGCCGAAAAGCTTTTCCGCTTTGTCAAGAGCACTTTCGCCCTTGATGCGAACGTAAACGGCTGTTTTTGACTCTGTGTAGGGAATGATGTTGCTGCCGTTTCCGTCTGCCCAGAAAAGGAATTTTCTGGTTTTGAGGTGCTTACAGCAGTCAACGACGTCTGCAACAACTGCGCTTGCAGTGGGAAGCTTACCTGCGCCCTTGCCGTAGAATACTACGTCGCCTGTGCAGTCGCCTCTTACCATAATTCCGTTGAACTCGTTGTCAATATTTGCAAGCTGGCTCATATTCGGAACGAACATAGGAGCAACAAGAATGTCAATTTTGCCGCTGTCAAGGCGCTTAACCTTGCCGATAAGCTTGATTACGCAGTTGAACGCCTCGGCATACTTTACGTCCTCAAGAGTGATGTTTGTAATACCCTCGGTATGTACCGAATCGGGATAAACGTGCTTGCCGAATGCAAGGGAAGCGAGAATACAGATTTTGCGGCAAGCGTCGTGACCCTCAATATCTGCCGCAGGATTTCTCTCTGCAAAGCCGAGATCCTGCGCAAGCTTTAATGCGTCCTCAAACTGCATACCGTCCTCAATCATTTTAGTAAGGATAAAGTTTGTTGTGCCGTTTAAGATACCTGCAATTTCATAAACTATGTTAGCTACAAGGCACTGGCTCATAGGACGGATAATCGGAATACCGCCGCCTACAGACGCCTCGAAAAGGAAGTTTACGTTTTCTTCCTTTGCTATTGCAAGAAGCTCTGCGCCGTGTGCCGCAACAAGCTCCTTGTTGGAGGTTACAACGCTTTTGCCTGCCTTTAAGCACTGCTTTACAAAGTCGTAGGCAGGATTCAAGCCGCCCATAACCTCAACAACAACTCTGACCTCACGGTCATTGATGATGTCGTTGAAGTCTTTTGTAAATCTGTCGGCAAGAGGACTGTCGGGAAATTCACGCAAATCAAGAATGTGCTTGATGTAAATTTCCTCGCCGAGACTTGCAAAAAGCTTCTGTTTGTGTGTTGTGAGGATTTCGGCTACGCCTGAGCCCACAACTCCGTGTCCCATTATTGCTACTGAAACCATATCTTTACCTAACCTTTCAGATTATTTGTATATTGATTACTTGACGTGTAGGGAACAGTCTTGACTGTTCCGAATCAATAGAAGTATGCTGTGATTCAGCGGAACGGTCAAGACCGTTCCCTACATTATTTGTAAAAGCTACTTAATAGTTGTGTTGATTATAACTATTCTGCGGGAGCAGGTTCGGGCGTGTCGCTGCCTTCGCCGCCTCCGCCTTCGGGGGTACTGCTTTCGCCGCTGTGTTCACCGCCGGAGCTTTCACCGCCGCTGCTTTCGCCGCCGGAGTTTTCTCCTTCGCTGCTTTCGCCGCCGCTGTTCTCACCACCGGAGTTTTCGCCGCCGCCGGTTTCTCCACCGCCTGATTCTCCGCCGGAATTATAGTAGCTGTAGTTGCTGTTGGCTGCGTTATAGTCGTAATATCCGCCCATAGCAGGCATATTGTCCTCGGTGTAGTAGCCTATATACTTGCCCATCGGACTGTCGGTTGTAACTATAAGTCCGTTATACGGGTTGTACTGTGCTTCAACAAGATTTGGTGAGAGGTTGTATTCCTTTTGTTCCTTGCCCTCAAGGTACTTGCCCATAACATTTGAGAAGAATCTTGCAGATGTTGAGGTGTTGCTTATGCTGGCAGGCTGGTCAAATCCGCACCAGGTAGCCATTGTTGCATAGGGGGAAAGACCGCAGAACCATGAGTCCTTGTCTTCGTCGGTTGTACCTGTTTTTCCTATAATATCCCAACCGCTGATTCTTGAATACTGTGCATTTGTGTGGGCACTGTTTGTTACGTTGTAGCTTAAAAGCCTGTTCATAATCGAGGCAGTTTCGGCTGAATAAGCCTGTTTCGGAACAGCCTCACGGTTATCAATAATAATGTTATCCTCGGAGTCGGTTACATAATAGTAGGTGTAAGGCTCATAGTAAAGACCGCCGTTGCCGAGGTAATTGTAAGACGCCGCCATTTCTCTGACGGAAACACCGCCGTTCATACCACCCATTGAAAGTGCACCTGTGTTTTGTGTATCCTGCTCGGAAAGACTCTTGAATCCCATCTTTGTAACAGCCTGCTCATATGCAACCGACGGACCGCCGATTAAGTTCATAGTCTGGACTGCTGTTGCGTTTGATGACCATTCAATTGCATCGGGCAGGAGCATATCGCCCTTGTAGCCGTAATAGACGTTGTTTGGTCCGGAAACCAGCTGGCCGTTTTCATACTTCCAGTTATCAACGGGTTCGTCCTTTACAACCGATGAATAGTAGAGCAATTTATTGTCTATTGCGTAGGGGTAAACAATTACGGGCTTGATTGATGAACCGGGCTGTAGCTTGGAATGCGTTGCTCTGTCCCATTCAAGCGCCTGAGTTTTCTTCTTTGAGCTTCCGACGGTTGCGATAACTCTGCCGTCAAAGCCCATAAGCACCGAGCCAATCTGAAGATCATAATCATAGCTTTTGTCAATACTCTGCGCAGCCTCTTCCATATAGCTCTGCATTTTTTCGTCCATTGCGCAGTAGATTTTCAGGCCTTCCGTGTAAAGCTTTTCGGAGGCAGCCTCCTCGCTGATGTTGTAATACAGCGCAAGATCCTCTCGAAGGTCATAGAACACCTGGTCAATGTACCAGTTCTGAACGTAATCGTTATCGTCGTCATCTTCTTTGGTGTTTTTGAATCCGACAAACGTCATATTTGCCGACTCTTTCATAGCATTGTCGTACTCGGACTTTGTAATCTTGCCCTGATCGTACATCTCATTAATTACAATTTCACGGCGTTGCTTGTTATTATCGGGATAAACAAGAGGATTCCACAAGGACGGATTCTGCGTAATGCCGGCAATAGCTGCACATTCTGCAATTGAGCAGTCCTTGATGCTCTTGTCAAAATACAGCTGTGCGGCTGACTCAACGCCCTGACAGTTGTTGCCGAAGTTTACAACGTTGAGATACGCCTCAAGAATCTGGTCCTTTGTATATTCGTCCTCAAGCTTTAAAGCCTTGCAGATTTCACGAAGCTTACGGTTGATAGAAACCTCGTTGTCGTCGGTTATGTTCTTTATAAGCTGCTGGGTGATTGTCGAACCGCCGTAGGTGTCCTCGCCTGTAGCAAGGTTTACAACAGCCGACAGCGTTCTTGCCCAGTCAACGCCGTTGTGTTCGTAGAAACGCTTGTCCTCAATTGCGACAACAGCGTCCTTCATAGCCTGCGGAATATCCTGATTGTCAACCCAGATTCGGTTTTCGGTGCTGTAAAGCGTCTGATATTCCTTGAACTCGCCCGTTTCATCATCCTTTATATAGATAAAGCTTGTCTGATTAAGCGACTTTGCCTTGAGGTCAATGCCCGTCGGCTCGGAGGCGAGTGTGAAAATGTAGATTGAAAGTGAAATGCCTGCTATGAAAAGTGCGACAAAGCAGATTGTAAATGCGGTGAGCAGAAATTTAAACAGCCCTTTAAAAAATCTTTTTGCTCCGCTTTCGCTGTTTTCGTTAATACCGGTATCGGCAGATTTGTCCGTGTAACGGCTTATGTCTGTTTCACGTTTGTTACGCATATTTACTCCTTTAACGGCAACTTGCCTGTTTTAGACCTTATGAATAATAAAGTCTTTATAATACAATTATGTTGATAAAATAGAGTAAAAAACACTATTAATAGTTATTATAGCACCTCAAATGAAAAAAATAAATATCTTAAATCAAATTTTTATTAAAAAATATAGAGTTTTGGCGATTGTTTTTTATATAAAAGGGTGAATATTCACCTCTTTTCGGGAAAAACTACGGGTAATAAGCGTTCAAAGTGAGGAATTAAATATGAAAAAGCTGGTACTTATTACGGGAATAATACTTATGGTGTGCCTTTTTACAAGCGTTTATGCCGCTCCTGCGGCAACTGTCGGCACTCAGGTATCGGTTACTGATGAAAACAAAGGCAATGAAAATGAAGTCTTTGTTCTGAAATCCGAAAACAATTACATTGTTGTTTACAAATTCGGCGAAAATACTCCGTATATGACGACTGATACGCTTGTCAGCACGCTTCCGAAAGGGGATATTATGCTGCTTGAAAAGGGAATAGAGGTAAAGGGAGAAGAAAATCTCAAAAAATCGCTGGAGGATTTTTGCAGCTGATATTATTATCGGTTTTATTTGCTTTTATATTGGTAATAAAAGGGGTATTATCCAAAAAGTTGAACATATATATTGACTTTTGAACTCTTTTGCGTTAGTATTAATTTAAAATGCCATAATACTAAAATAAGGTAACTGCGGCTTTGTGCGTTGCACTTGTATGATGAAATCTTGCAAATATTCAGGCTGTCGCAAACCGCAGTATTATGCAGAAAAGGAGAATGTACATATGATTTCTACCGTTATAGATCAGTCGCTCGGTCTTGAGTTTCCCATCTTTCAGGGAGGCATGGCATGGGTAGCTGACGCGTCTTTGGCTGCAGGAGATCGGAAGAGCGTCGTGTAGGGAAAGAGTGTAGATCTCGGTGG
>CAMKNF010000119.1 GCA_946414115.1 uncultured Ruminococcus sp.
CGAAAATCACAGTCGTGGTGTTCATAAGCAGCTTTTTGTTAATCTGATTAATCATATTGCCCTTTAAGTGCCTTATCTCGTCGCTTTCGGGCAAGTCGTCGGCAGATACCGAGGCAAGCCTGCGCTGAACTGTTCTGCCGAGCAGATAGTCGCACGAAACCTCAAAATAATCAGCCGCCTTGACAAGAAAATCAAGACCGCATTCACGGATTCCCTTTTCGTAGTGCGAGAGCAGAGCCTGTGAAATTCCCAAGTCAGCGGCGACCTGTTTCTGACTCAAGCCCCTTTCTTTACGCAGAAAAGTAATAATTCTCGGAAAATCGCTGTTCAAACCTTGACACCTCAAATTCTTTGATAGTATAATATCTCTATATGGAAATTTGTGTTATTACCGATAGTATAACCAATTAATAACAAATTGTAAATAGTTTTGGAGAATTTTATGAAATCATACATTATCCATTTCATCAGACACGGTGCGATTGACGAAACGCTTTCGGGCAAGTATATCGGAACAACCGACGTGCCGCTTTCCGATAAGGGCAAGATGGACTTAAAAAAGCTCGACTATGAGTACAGATACCCGGGCACACAGGTTGTGTTTACAAGTCCCTTGAAGCGTTGTACAGAAACGTGCAGAATACTCTATCCCGAGCAAAATCCGCTTTCGATTGCCAATCTTTCGGAGTGCAATTTCGGAGAGTGGGAGGGCAAAACCGCCGAGGAGCTGAAGAACGACCCCGACTTTGAAAAGTGGCTTGCAGGCGACAATTCCGTTAAGCCGCCGAGAGGGGAGAGCAACGCAGATTTCACACGCAGAATATGCCGTATGTTTGAAAGCATTGTCGAGGGACTTATGAAAACAGGCACAACCGAAAGCGTAATCGTAACTCACGGCGGCGTGATTATGACGCTCCTTGCAGTCTACGGACTTCCGCAGGCAAAGCCGTTTGAGTGGACAATGGACAACGGATTCGGCTATTCTCTGCGTGTAACGCCAATGCTGTGGCAGCGTGACAAGGTGTGCGAGGTGTTTCAGACAATCCCGATGGAGAGTGAATAATTCGGAATTATTTATTCAGTACTATTATTTGACAATTTTTGTCAGATTGTAGCGTAGTTTACAATCTTTGATAATATATTGTGCAATAATACATAAAGAAATAAATTATTACACACGTTATTTATATTCGTAGGGACACGGCGTGCCGTGTCCGTAGTGATTATCAAACTTTACCGATTAAACTGCATTTATAGAGGAAAATAAACCTTTCCGTAGGGGACGGCATCCCTGATGTCCCATTCAAATATAACAACAAAAATAATTCTAAAGGAGAAATATACATTATGGCAGACTATAAAATTACATTGCTCAAGGGTGACGGCATAGGACCCGAAATTGTAAATCAGGCTGTAAAGGTGCTTGACAGGGCAGGCGAGAAATTCGGCTTTACCGTTGAGTATGACGAGGCACTTCTCGGCGGTTGTGCAATTGATGCTACAGGTGTTCCGCTTCCCGATGAAACCGTTGCAAAGTGCAAGGCTTCCGACAGCGTAATTCTCGGTGCAGTCGGCGGTCCCAAGTGGGATTCACTCCCCGGCAGCAACCGTCCCGAGGCAGGACTTCTCGGAATCAGAGGTGCTCTCGGACTTTTCGCAAATCTCCGTCCGTCGGTTATCTTCGGACCCTTGAAAAGCGCATCTCCCATTAAGGACGACATCATCGGCGGCAACCTCGACATTATGATTGTCCGTGAGCTTACAGGCGGCATCTACTTTGGCGAAAGAGGAAGAAAAGAAGTTGACGGTCAGCCTGCCGCTTGGGATACTGAAATGTACACTGTTGCAGAGGTTGAGAGAATTGCAAGAGTTGCCTTTGACCTTGCTATGAAGAGAAACAAAAAGCTCACGAGCGTTGACAAGGCTAACGTTCTCGAGTCCTCACGCCTTTGGAGAGAAACCGTAATCAGGGTTTCAAAAGACTATCCCGAGGTTGAGCTTAACCATATGTATGTTGACAACTGTGCAATGCAGCTTGTCAGAAATCCCCGTCAGTTCGACGTTATCGTTACCTCAAATATCTTCGGCGACATTCTCTCCGACGAGGCTTCAATGATTGCAGGCTCAATCGGTATGCTCGCTTCTGCAAGCCTTTCAGGCGGCAAGCTTGGACTTTACGAGCCTATTCACGGTTCAGCGCCCGACATTGCAGGTCAGGGAATTGCAAATCCGCTTGCAACAATTCTTTCGGTTGCTATGATGCTCCGCTATTCGCTCGACAGACCGCAGGCGGCTGACGCAATTGAAAACGCCGTTGCAAAGGTGCTTGAAACCCACCGCACGCCCGATATTTACGAAGAGGGAATGACTAAAGTCGGCTGTGAGGAAATGGGCGACCTCGTCTGCAAAATGCTTTAATAGGGTGATATAATGCAATATTTTGATATGCATTCACACATTCTGCCGAGCTTCGATGACGGTGCTGGGACGGTTGACGGCAGCCTTGAACTGCTCGACTGCCTGAAAAAGCAGAATGTTTCAAACGTCTGCTTTACTCCGCATTTCTATACAAATGAAATGAGCGTCGAGAGATTTATTGAAAAGCGCAGAGCCGCCTATGAGGATTTTCTGCCGTATAAGCCGATTAATATGAATATTGTCCTTGGCGCAGAGGTTTATGTTACGAAATTTCTTTTCGGCAGTGACGACTTGTCAGGCTTAACCTACGGAAAATCACGCTATATTCTGACCGAGTTCAGCTATAGCTCGTCGTTTTCAAATAAGACTCTGCAACAGTTAAATATGCTGATTGAGAATCACAGTCTGATTCCCGTACTTCCTCACGTTGAGCGTTATGACGTCTTGATGAGTGACAAGGAAGCTTTGCAGGAATTGAGGGATATGGGCGTAATAATCCAGACGAACATCGGTAACTACACGAAGAAAACCTCAATATTCAAGCGCAGAAAGCTGTTAAAGCTGATAGGCGAGGGTATGATTGATATTCTCGGAAGCGACGCACATTCAATGACTCACAATACTCCCGATGTGTACTCACAGGCAGTTGATATGATTGCCGATAAGTGCGGTGCAAGAACAGTAAGAAAAATGATGCAGAACGCAGAAACAATTTTCACCGCCGCACTCGGTAAACAATTAAGCGGAGAATATACGGAAGAATAAAATTAAATACATTATAAGTATAATAAAAATAAAAACCGCATTAACAGAGTAGAATCTGATTAATGCGGTTTTTTAGCAATCAAGTTTTGTAATTAAAAGCGAACACTTGCTGTTTATTGTAGAAATAAACGGCAAATCAAGCGGCTTTATTGTCGGTGTATTCAATAACGGCAATTTCAGTTACAAGGCTTCTGACCTGTTTAATAATATCATCAAGCCTTTCTGCAACCTCATCACTGTAAAATACTTCGCCGCACTTATCGCATTTCAAACAAGGTACATTTTTTACGATAACCATACAGCTCTTCAAGTCAACAAAATATGTTGTTGTACCCGGCTTTAATTCATAATTGCAAGCATAGCAAGTCATAATTATTTCTCCTTTCGGGTTTCAAAATTATCTTCAAACTTATCTTCTGTGGGAAAGTATGCCGTCACCATTGTTACGGTAATGCCATTGCAGGCGACAACAATATGCAGCGGATTGCCCTGTAAATCCTTGCCGGATATAAGGCAGGAAGGGTGAGGATAATCATCAGGGTATTGTTCAATTATCTTTCCGTTGTAAAGAACGTTATAAACGTCCTTGCGGTTTAAAATGCGTTCATTCAAACGCTTGTGTATATGGTCAGACCCATATTACGTTGCCGCTGTCACATAGCTCACGTAATAATTTAAGGCTCAATTCTTTCATTTTATTATTCCTCGGTATCTTCGTTGTATTCCATTATGTCACCCGGTTGGCAGTTCAATAACTTGCATAGAGTTGAAATGTTTTCCCAAGAAACTAATTCACCGTTACGGAATTTTTGCAAGGTTGCTTCTCCGAATAGCTTTTCTTTTCTTATTCTGTATGTGGAATATCCTGCTGATTTTAAAGCTGATATTACATCAATCTTATAACTTATCGGCATTTTATTACTCCTTTCGTATAAGTGGACGATAGTTATATAAGCCCTCTTATCCACTATACACATTATAGCACAAGTATGCACTAATGTAAAGTGTATAAATACATAAAATATACACTAAATCTTTGTGCATATTACCAATAGACATACACATAGTTTTAGTGTATAATATAATCACAGAGTTAAGGAAAGGGGCGTTACAGATGAAACGCACAATGCAAAGCAAGTTTATGACAATAGCAAACAGACTTGTGTAGTCAAATGTAAGTATGTATGTTTTTTTCTATACTCTATATAAATTTAAAAATAAAAATATACTATAATATATATTCCTGATATATATGTTTTTTATTTTTTTCTCAATATTGTTTATCTAAAAAACTTACATACATACACTAATTAATAACATTTGACATTGTTATAACAATAATTAGGAATTTTATTCCACACGATTGGCAAGTAATAAGCTACTCCTGTACCTGTACGCCTTTTCTGAACGGCTCTTTCTTCTTTTGCAACAGCAGAAAACACTCTGCCTATTTGTTCCGCAGATACATTTCTGAAGTGTTGCGCAATGTTTGCAGGCTCTACCCATTCCCAACGGTCAACAGGCTTTGTAAAGTCGAGAATATACCTTATTTCGGCTTCAAATTTTCGTTCCACCATATAATCAAGATTTCGTGCTTCTACCATTTCACGCTCAACGTCATTGAGCAAATAGCCTTTGTTGTCCTCAAGATACAGAGAATAAACATATCCCCAAAGGTTGAAAACATCTTCCTTGCTCATACCGAACAACTGCTTTTTATCAATATTATCTACGTGAATCACCCAGTAGCGGCGGTTGCCCGTTTCGTCTTTCAGAAATTTGTCGGGGTTTACCGTGCCGCAAAGGCTCGTTGTCCTCGGCATATCGGAAATAGCGGCGGCATACGGCAGACGTATTCTGTCAAGAGGACTTGTGATAAAGGCTTTAAGAGCCGACTGGTCTTTTTTGAAGGTGCTGTCAATCTCGCCCAGCTCGCTTATCCACGCACTGACGGCTTTTATAAGGCTGTCCTTGTTCGAAACATCAATGCACACGCCCTCATTGAACCACAGCGGATTACCTGCAATTACTCTGAAAAAGCTCGTTTTTGCAAGTCCCTGCTTGCCTTGAAGAATTAACATTCCCTCGGTTGATACCTGATTATCGTATGTAGCAAAGGCAAAAGCAACGGTCTGAATCAGCCACTTTTTTACAAGCAGTTTATCAAACGTGGCTTGCAGATTGAGTATTTTATAAATTCGTTCAAGATTTTCGGGGTTGTTGTTTTTATGCTCGTTCAACATATCGTGAATAGGATTGTAGCGGTTGATGTCGGCAATGTTGAAAAGGTAGGACTGAATAAGCTTAAGACTGCCCGAAATTCCCGAAACCTCGCACGCCTTACACTCATCAAGAATAAGCAGAGGAAGTACATTTATAAGGTTGCTTTCTGAATACAATTGCAACAGCACAGCTTTGCCGCTGCCGTCTACATCAATCTTTTTAGTGACCTGATTCAGCTTTACCCGGATATTAAGGCTCTCGCTTAAAACGCTTTCAACAACGCTCTGACTTAATTGTTTGCCGAAATATGACGGCATACTTTGAGATTTTATTTGCAGATATTCCGCTTTTGCTTGTTTCTCGGCTTGCTTTTCTTGCTTCTTGCGCTCACTTAAAACGTGCTTTATCTCCTCACGAAATGCAATTTTTTTCTTTTGCTTCTCGGCAAGGTCTAAAAGCTCATTATTAGCAAGCTCCTTGATTAGTTCGGCATCGTCAAGCTCACGCAGAAATTGAAATACCGTACCCGATAATATATTCTTTTCGGCAATGCAGTACACCGCCGCAAGAGAGCTGAACCGTTCTTCACCTTGTACTTTCACTCTGTCAGAATAATTCTCTGAAAGAATAACAACGGCATTTTGCAAGGCTTCAA
>CAMKNF010000120.1 GCA_946414115.1 uncultured Ruminococcus sp.
TCGGTGTAAGTAAATAAATCTTATATGTATCATCTCTCTTTTCAAAATCATATCCCGCAAGATAAATTCTTCCGGACGCATCTGCACCGATAGCGTCAGAAGGAATTTCTGATTCTATCGTACGTTCAAGCTTTCCGGTGTCAAGATTATAAACCATTATCTTATAGTAATGTCCATAATAATATTTTTGAAGAATATACAGAACATTTCCGGTTTTATAATAGTCAATAACAGAATAGTTTTTAACAGTAAAATCATATACCATTCTTGTTTGTCCGGTGGTTGTAATATAAAGCATCAGCTTTGATTTTGAAAAAGACAAGAGACCGTTAAGCTGCTCAGACGGCATTATTTTTCCGCTTAATTCTCCGTTAATCACAACAGGTTCTTCAGGCTCTTCTGCGGTATTCGGAGTGACTGTTATATTAAATACAGAGGTTAACCCATTAGGTGTAGTCGCCGTAATATCAGCGCTGCCCTCCTTCCAGGCATATACCTCACCCTGTTCGCTGACACTTACAACTTCAGGATTACTGCTTTCCCACTTAACATTCAGGTTGAATGTATCGTCAGTTTTAATTCTGAGTTGTTCATTACACCCTGTTTGAATGGAGTTATCACCCTCGATTTGAACATATGCAGCTGATTTGACAGGGAAAAATTCATAATAAAAATTATTGCTATCATCCTTTTCAATCGTTGCTATTCCATTCCTAAACTGTAAAAGCGAGAAAATCGAATGAGCAGTATCAATTGACGCAAGCTCGTAATTAATTTTGAACATACTATAATCATTGGGAGTAAGAGTATATTTGCCAATAGTATCGCTATCCTTCAAGCATACAAAACACTTCTGCTCTTCATACAAAATACCACGTGCTCCCCAACTCTCGTAGCAACCCTCATTATTTATACTTTGTTCAATAAACTTTCGGGGGCTATTTTTGTCAGGATTATATTTATTTGAGTCAAAAACGTTTAGTGTTGCTCCTTTGTAGTAAGTACTATAGTTAAGGTTATAAATACACATATATTTTTCCTGTAAGAGTTGTGCCGGTTCCACAATCTCTGTGCGTGTATATATTCCCTCAATTTCAGTTTCTGTTTCTCTGATTTGGTCATCACTGACAACTCTTGTACACAAATAGTTGTCAGTGTCTGAAACAGAATCAGATTTGTATATTACATAAAATAAATTTCCGTTCGTGCTGTCTAACCCTGCAAAATAGAGTATTTTATTTTTTGAAGAAACACTTGACAGCATTTCACCGGAGGGGGATAAAAGATATGTAATCCCCATTGTACTCTCGTCATCAAAATGTGACAGAAATATTCTTCCGCCGTCATCTGCACCAATAACCTCGGCAGGATTTTCAAAGCTCAAGGTTTGCTCAACAGATCGTGTAACAAGGTTATAAACAGTAATTATACTATGTAACGCCAAATCAGATTCATATTTCTCCAAAATATACAGCTTATCTCCCAACGAAAAAGAGTCAGCAAATGAGTATGATTCGTTACTTATCGTTGCAATAAATTCTGTTGTGCCTGTATCCGTGTTAAAAAACGAAACGGCGTTTCCGTTTATAAAATAAATACCCCCAAGCTGCTCGCACGGTACTATTTTCAAATTTTCAAAACCGTTCGCACTGTTTATAGCGTCACTGCCAATCGGCAATGGAGTTGTAGTCTTCTCAAAATTTTCTGTTTCAGCTAACGCAGAAACACTCACTGGCACTGCAAAAGCAGTACTGATTGAGATTAATACCGACAGTAAAGCGGCTAATCCTTTTTTGAAATATTTTTTCATAATAACACCTTTTTTCTTAGTCCTTTTTCTTTTGAACAGCTTAATTGTGGTTGTGAAATTCTTTATGAAGCTCACTTACTGAGATTAAGTTGAAACAAAAGAAAGAGAGTCCTGTTTGATTAAATTGACGTGAAGTCCCATCCATAGCCTTCAAACTTGGGTGAGATGGTTCACTATTTGTTACAAGCCTAATAGCTGTTTCTTTTTTGCTTCAAAATCTTCTTGGGTTATTATACCCTGATTAAGCAGTTCATAATATTTACGCAGTTCATCCGGTGCAGAAACATAACCTGAATTATTCACAGGATTTTGTACTTCAGGACTAAATTGCCGTTTATCCTCTAAGTCCTTACACATACGCAACGCTCTTTGAAAATTCACTGCCTCTTCCTGTGAAATCCAACTCATATCAAACCCTATGTTTCCGCCTGCGTAATCTATTCTGAATATTGTTCTCTTTCTAATAAAATACAGACAAATAAATACCACACCTACAATTATCAATGCAAAAACAATTATAGCTAATCCTCCGGAATTAGTACTTGCAACAATAGGTTTCATTTTTAATCCTCCAATCAAATCATATAAAAGCGAATATCAGCGGCTAATAAGTATGAGTAAAAGCAGCACAGCGACAGCAACACAGGCAATACCGGCTATAAGCAACGAAATAGGCTTGATGTGTTCAAAGCCGGTGCCCGTAACATCTTTAAGGTCAACAGCTTTTTCTTCATATTTTTTGTAAAAACCTCTGGCTTTTTTGTACAGGCATTTTCCTCTGAAATAAAGCCTTTTTTCTGACAAAACAGCAAATCCGTTCCCCAAAATTCCTGTTGACAAAAACTTCTGGATAGTGTTGATTCCAAGAACAGAAACGATTTTTTCGTTACTGTCAAATAAGATTTCTTCTAATCGGTTCATAAATTATACTCCTTTTCTGTTAATAATATAAAATCAGCATTCTAACAATGCTTATTTTTCAATGTTAATCAATAATACCTTTTCCATCCCAGATTAAAGTAAAATGTAATTCTCTGTTATTCACCGCTTTCATCATAAATATGTCCATCAGGTAAAAATATTAAGCGGTGATCCGTAGCAGCCTCATAATCCGGTATAGGCCACCACTTATAATTTTCAAAATCCTCTTCAGCCATATTTGATGGTATAGTACCTTTTAAGTACAGAGTAAATTTAGTGTCTGTATTAATATCATTATCAATATAATGTACTGTAACTTTATGACCGTTTATGTATTCTTCTCTCGTGGTTTCCGGCTCATTGTCCAACTTAATATCAGCAACATAAAATGTATATTTATACTCGTTTTCCTGTGCAAGGTTAGTTATTCTTCCTCGGCAGACAGATTTTATATATTCGCCCCCTGATTGACCGCTTATTTCACTTACAAATGTTCCGACGGAATCAATTTTGATTGTACCGGATGTCATTCCATTTTTTCGTACTGTATAATTACCCTTGACAACACTATAGCCTATTTCTTCTGCTCCGTTATTAAATTTATTTATAAACTCAATTGCTTCATCATACGTCATTGATTGATTTTCAGCCTTAATTCCAAGTGTCCTTGGATAACTGTTTCCTGAATTATCGCTTGAACTAAGCAAAAGAGTTGCGGTATTATTCAACAGTGCATCACGCTCAGCTTTAGCCTCACTCTGAGATACTGTATTACCGTTTATTCTGCCATTCATCTCAACTCCGAGTCCACGGTCATCCTGATAATATACAATTTCCTCCGTCTCAAGCGAATATTCGCCTGTTTCGGTAAAACGGGAATACAACTCATTATTAAACATTCCGTTCATTCTATAATAAGTATATAGATTTTTTTCTCCATTTATTTGAAATGCAAACATACCTCCGCCAAGATTCTCTGTATATCCGCTCATATCATATGTATAACCTTCAACAGCAGAAGCTCCGTCATAGCTCATAATTCTCATCTTAAGGCTTTTTGAATTTGCTTTAGGGTTAAAATCTGCGAACACATATATCATTTCGGGCGTATTATCGCCCATAACATCAGCGAAAACAACAGGACGAGGTTCATCCTCCTTAAACTGCCATGTATATTCCCTTATTGCGCTCTCATCTCTTAGAAGAACATCCTTGTAAGCATTATATGCTTCGTGGTAATCAGGCTCAGTGATTGCTTGTGTCGGTTCATCTGTTAAAATCTGAATATCTTCCTGAGTTGGTGTTGAAGTTGGCGGTTGTGTTGTCGTTTGGGTACTTGTATCGCTCTCACCTATATTGTTATTGTTTTCCTGAATCGGATTCAGTATTACATTCGCTGTCCAAATACCGGCTCCGACAATTGCAACTGCAACAACAGCAGCAATTGTGATTTTGGCAGCAAGCGGAAATCCGGTCTTTGCAACTGTAGCAGGCGAAATTCCCGCTGTATTAATGTCATATATTCCGTTTGTGGCAGAAGGAGATATAAAAGCAGCTTTCTGTGCCGAGGTTAGTATATTTGAAAATTCGTCCGGTGTGATCATCGACTGATGCGTGTTTTCAACAACAAAAGTACCGAAAGGAAGAACACCGATAGCAACACCAAAGAACTTTTCTCCGTTTTTATTTTCGTATTCTTCAATTTTGTTTTTTATAGAACAACGGGCAAGATACAACCGTGATTTCACAGTACCCTCTGAGCAACTCATAATTTCCGCTATCTCAGCCACGGTTTTTTCATTGAAATAATATAAAACGATTGTTTCTCTCTGTACAGCAGAAAGCGAATCAATGATTTTAAAGAGTCTTTCTCTCAAATCATTCTGCTCGGCATATTCCGAAGGAAGCAGCAAATCACTTTCCAAATTCTGTGCCTGAATAATCTCGCTGATGTCATCGTCCATAATAATCTCGTTACTTTTCTTTGCTTTCAGAATATTTAAACTTCTGGTATATACTATACGATATAGCCATCTATCAAAAACTTCCGTATTCTCAAGTGAGCTTATACTGTGCCATACTGTAATCAAAGACTGCTGCATAGCATCTTTGGCATCTTCTTTATTTTTCAATATAGCATAGGATATTGCATAAATATTTTCTGCTTTTTCGGTAAGTAAAGTATTCAGCGCATCAGTATTTCCGCTTTTCGCCTGCAATATCAACAGTTGCTCCAGATTATCATGCATAATGTTCATCCTTTCACGTATTCTCTATCGTGTTCATATAAAGCTCTTACACTATATAAGACAATGCAAATTACACATTGGTTTAATTTTCCGCAAATATTTTTTATTTTTATTTTTTCGGTCATTGTCAACTTATTTAGAACTGATCAAACTATCAACTAAGAAATAACTATCAATAAAACTGGCAATACACATATGTACTTTTTACCGGTAATTCTCCATCATAATAGAAACATATATTTTAACCAATTGTGCATAAATCCAATAGTTTTATTTTAGCACAGCCTTACTGTTATATCAACATATTATTACTCGTGATACAAAACGAAATTTTATCTGCTGATTTAGCAACAATGCCTGCTGTATTGTAATCGCTCAACCACCCCATAGACAAAAGGAATTATCCCTACGCTTATTACGGAGGGATAATTCTGTCGAAAAAACTCGAAATTCGGGTTAACTGGATTTCGAGTTTTGATTTTTGAATATTAAATTGTAATAATTTTAGAAAACAAAAAATAAAATTTAAGCTATCCTCTTTGCGTTTTCGTTCCATATCTTTGTGTATTGCGAATTTTTTCAAATTCATCGCAGTAAATTTAAGCCCGACCCAATTTCTAACTGCTGTCAAACCTCTGTAAGGAGTATATCGCATTGCATGTTTTCTTTTGCATCTGCAAATACTCGCTCTATCTTCTCTTCTCTTTTCGCTCCGAGATATTGCATACCCGTCAGGACAAGTGCAAGATATGCATAAGGCTCAACACCGTTCGCATTTGCAGTTTCAATCAAACTCTGCACCGCTGTTTTCTGAATTCACTTGTGCCGACAGCAACAGCGCCACATCAGCCGTAACAGGTGGCAATCCTTTTTATATTCAAGGCTACTCAACCTTAAAGAAAATCCGGGGACTGTCACATCAAGGAACTGGTCGCAAATTACAAAATACACAGTCGTCTGTAACGGAGTGACTGTTTCAAATACTAACGGTGGAGTTTTAAATCTCGGCAAAATTTCAAAAAGCGGTAACGTTACCGTAAAGGT
>CAMKNF010000121.1 GCA_946414115.1 uncultured Ruminococcus sp.
GAAAGAGTTGACACAAAGGCTGAAGAGCCTATGCTCATTTACTTTACCTCGGGCACGACAGGCTACCCCAAGGCTGTTGAGCACAACCACACCTACACCCTCGGTCATATTATCACAGCAAGGTACTGGCAGTGCGTAAAGGAAAAGGGACTTCACCTTACCGTTGCCGAAACAGGCTGGGGCAAGGCTTCGTGGGGCAAAATCTACGGTCAGTGGCTCTGCGGATGCGGAGTAATGGTGTATGACTTTGACAAGTTCTCACCCGGCAAGCTTCTGCGCATTATGGAGCGTTACAAGGTAACTTCTTTCTGCGCACCGCCGACAGTTTACAGATATTTTATAAAGCGTGGAATGGACAAGTACGATTTGTCTGCGCTTGAACACCTCACAACAGCAGGCGAGGCACTCAACGGCGAAGTATTCGAAAAGGTTTTCGAGCAGACGGGACTTCATCTTATGGAAGGCTTCGGTCAGACCGAAAGTGTGCTTATGCTTGCAAACCTCAAAGGCTCGGTTGCAAAGCCGGGTTCAATGGGCAAGCCCACTCCGCTTTATGACATCCGTATCATTGACGACAGCGGCAACGAGCTTGGCACAAATGAAACAGGCGAAATCGTAGTTTATCCGCCGAAGGACAAAAAGCAGTACGGAATTTTTATGTCGTACTACGGCAACGAAGAGCTTTACGAAAATGTCTGGAAGGGCGGAGTTTACCACACAGGCGACACAGCTTACAAGGACGAGGACGGCTACTACTGGTATGTCGGCAGAGCTGATGATTTGATTAAGACAAGAGGTTTCCGTGTAGGTCCGTTTGAGGTTGAAAACGTGATTATGCAGTACCCGAACGTGCTTGAATGTGCGGTAATCGGCGTTCCCGACAAGGACAGAGGTCAGGCTATCAAGGCGATTGTAAAGCTTGCCGACGGCACAGCTCACGACAAGCACACAGAAAGCGAAATCAAGACCTTCTGCAACAAGCGTATGGCGTCGTACAAGTGGATTCAGCACCTTGAAATCGTTGACGAATTCCCAAAAACAATCAGCGGAAAAATCAAGAGAACAACCTTAAGAGAAGAAAGCAAGTAATTTGCATTTAAAAATATTTTTTGCATATACTTGAAATAGCCGAAAGCATATGATATAATATGCTTAAACAAAAGAGATAAATATTGCATTGTGTGCAAAACAAATCCCCCGAAGTTGCAGCTTCGGGGGATTCTTCTATAAGTTGGCTGTCTTAAACTATCGGTCCAACCACTTGCAGATATAGTAAGCTACTATACTTGCTCCGACAGATAGTAAAAAAGAGATAAGTAAATGCATTGTGTACACCTCCTTTCAGCTGTAGGAGGAAGACAGCAAATTGATTATAACATAACGGATATATAAAATAAAGCCACAATAACAAAAATAATTTCCAAAATATGTTGACAAACAAGGGGCTCTGTTTTATTATATACATAGAATAACTATGCATATAAATTCTATGTATTTATACAAGAGGATTTGAGGTGACTTTATGCAGAATAATTTTATAGACAGAGTGTGGATTTTGATAGAAAACAAAACCGCTCGGGAAAGCATAACCGCCGAGCTTGAAAGCCACATTTTAGATAAGGCAGATTATTACGAAGAAATCGGCTACAGCAGAGAGGTTGCAATGCGAAAGGCAACCGAGGAAATGGGCAATCCCGACGATACCGCCGTACCGCTCAACGCTCTGCACAAAAGCTCGGTTTTTAAAAATATAGGCACGATTTTGTCGGTTATTTTAATTGTCGTTATGCTTTATTTTGGCAATACGCATTGCAACAGTTTTAATTATGCCTACAATGACCTTTTTCACGCCCACTATGTAAAATATGATTTTCTGTCGTTTGCGATTTTTGCAGGCTATGTTCTTCTGCTGTACTTTGCACGAAGGCGTAAAAACAAGCTGATTTCGTTAATAATTATTGACTCGTTTGCAATTCAGGTGTTACTGACGTACACAACAAACACGCTGTTTCAGGAAAGTATTTTCGTTTCCGATGTCACAACGCTTTTTCAGCCGCTTGCCTATGCGCTTGTTATGATTGTCACAAGCGGATTTTCGGGATATATTGACAGCATTTTTTCATACAGCTTTATTGCACTTCCTCCCGAGGGAACGGCAATTTACAAGGGAATTGCAACAACTCTGTTTGTATTTCTCGTTGTGTGGGCAGTTGCCGTATATGTTGAAATCAGCCGACAGGAGAAAATGAAACCTACAAAGGTTTTTAGAAAACCGCTTAAATATTCACATTACATAGTAACTGTTCTGCTCTCCCTGAATTTTATCGTAATGTCAGTCGGAACGGCTGTAGCCTACAGCGAGATAGACTACAAAATCAACGAAACCCAAACTGTTCGTGAACATATGATTGACTGTTTGCTTAATGCAGAAATAAGTGCCGATTATGAAGAACAGCTCAATTATCTTGCAAAGTCGGGATATAACGCAACGCAGGACATTCGTTTTGATTTGCACGATACGCCCGACTCTCCGTATGTTTTTCTTTACAATAGTAATATGCTCAGACTGTTCAGCAACGAAAATGACGATAATTATTACTCGGTTGATGTCAGAGCAACGTCGTCAGAAGCTTCTATTGTGGAAAAAGCCCTTTTGTGCGACAGCGCAGACCGTGAAGAGCTTTCGAATTACGGCTACGGAACAAGCCTTGATGAGTTTATATTATCAAAGATTTACTCAAAAGCCTATGAGGTTCAGCGTGAATTTTATACAACAGATAATGGCGGCGATAGAGTAACTTTTGATTTCCGATTTGATGAAAGTACTGATTATGAGTATAATTTTGTTACCTTTGAGGACGGAGAGCTTACAATAAATACTGCGATTGACGATGTATCTCAGATAAAGCACACACGTCAGGAGATTATCGACTACATTTGTACCGATATGTATTCGTCAGCATTTCACGCAATCAGCGAGGATCCGATAAGCCACCGTTCGGCTGAATTGAATCAGCTGGGTTTTGGCATGACGTGTGATTTTTCAAACAATCCGACGCATTATGAAAACAACGATGATTACAATAGGCTGATTTTAGACGGCAACCTTGAAACAGGCGATTATTACTTAAAATACTACTCAACATCCGTCACCGATATCAACATTGCGGCGAATGACAGACTGTATTTTACCGAAGATGAATTTGACGGTTTTGAAAAAGGAATGTACTTATCCGATTTTCACAGTCCGTCAAACAGCTATTATTGGGCTAACGCCGCCTGCGTTGTCAGCAAGGCAACAAAGTTTGATGAGGAAAAAATGGAACACACCGACAGAACGATAAGCTTTATTTATGCAATCAAGGACGACAGCTCAGCAGTCGTAAATAAATACATTCTCGAATTTAAAAACGGCGAGCTTAGGGACAAAAAGCCTGACGGACTGTTTTCGGAGGTCTACAACGAGCTGTATTATTGAACATAAAGTTTTATTTTTTATTGTAGCGAGCGACGCCCTCGTCGCTCACAACAGCGAAGAAAGCCATAATCGGAGTTTTGAGAGGCAGACTTATGGAAAACAAATTTTTAGACAGAGTATCAGATTTAATACAAAACAAAACCGCTCGGCAAAGCATTACCGCCGAGCTTGAAAGCCACATTTTAGATAAGGCAGATTATTACGAAGAAATCGGCTACAGCAAAGAAGTTGCAATGCAAAAGGCAACCGAGGAAATGGGCAATCCCGACGATACCGCCGTACCGCTCAATGCTCTGTACAAAAGAGGTGCGGCAAAAAACATATGGAGTATATTAACAGCCGCTTTTGTCGTGCTTATCGGACTTTTCTGCTTTGATGTCATTCAGATTGGCAGGATGTTTCGTTACTTCGAGCGAGAGTTTGTTATGACGCATTCTGTGCTTTATGATATTATTTCGTTTATCATATGCGCCGCCTTTGTTCTGCTTATTTATATGGCTTACCGTCAAAAAAATATAATATCGTCAGTCCTGATTTTTGCGGCGGTTATTATGGTGACTGCTGCGGATTATCCGAATATAGTTTATTACGAGGGCTTAAGTCTGGGACTGTTTCAGCCTGTTGTCTATCCGTTGGTGATGGTTTTGTTTCACGGCATTTCAGGCTACTGCGACAGCATTTTTGTACGATGCTATGTATCAGATTCAGAGGCAAGCTTCTGCCGCATCGGCGCCTTGCTGATATATCTGCTTTTATTCATTGCGTCCTTAGCGCTGATTATATCAATATATCGTCAAAGGAGAATGAAAAAGGGCCGATGCTTGTACAAACCAGTAAGAATTATTTGTTCGGTTACGGGGATCACGCTTGCCGTAACTCTGATTATTATGAGCGTTTCAATTCTCTCTGCGTGGTCGGGAATTGAGGATAAACGGCTTGAAAATCAGTCCGCAAAGGAATATGCAATCGACTCTTTGCTGAATATTGATTTGACTGAGGGGTTGGAAACAATCACCGAAAAGCTTTCAGAGGAAGGCTACGAGTGTTTTATCACAAGACCTAAATGTTTAGAATTTCGGCGTGGATTGAACGGCGTTTATATCAGTGTGTTTTATTTTATGGACGATTACAGCTTTAAATTTCACGATATGTCGGATAATGAGGACAGCAGTATGTATCTTACAAAGGAAGAACAATCGCAGATTAAAGAGGGTATGTCGCTCGGCGAGTTTTTGTCACTCGGATTTTACCGCAAGGTTGATTCTATGGAAAAGGCATACAACAGCGACGGTGAAAATATGACGTTTGATTTCAGCTTTTCGCTGAACAGCAATTCCAACGAAAGCTATCAATGTCATTTCATATATAATAATGAAAAGGGCGAGTTCGTGTTATCCGAATTCGGAAAAATCAGATATTAATATCGGAGGTGAGGTTTGTGGAAAATAAATTTTTAAACAGAGTATCGGAATTGATACAGAACAAAATCGCTCGGCGAAGAATTACCGCCGAGCTTGAAAGCCACATTCTTGACAAGGCAGATTATTACGAGGAAATCGGCTACAGCAGAGAGGCTGCAATACAAAAGGCGACCGAGGAAATGGGCAATCCCGACGATACCGCCGTGCCGCTCAACGCTCTGCACAAAAACGGCAAAAGCAAAAATCTATGGAGCATAATTACAGCCGTTTTCGCCGTTGCGTTTTCTCTGCTCTGCTTTAACGTGATTCCGATTGAGCACCTTTTCCGCTACGGTGACGCAAGCTTTTCGATTGTTCATTCGGTAACCTTTGATTTTCTGTCAATGTTAATCTGCGGTGCGTTTCTGATTTTGCTCTGCAAGGCGTACAGACAGAAGAACATAGTATCATCATCGTTGCTTGTGTTGTCGCTGATTGCAACGGCGTTTGCATATTTCCCTGATTTTACGCACCCTGCGTTTCAGTTTTCGCCGTTTCAGCCGTTTCTCTACCCTGCGGTTATGATACTCAAAAACGGCTTTACGGATTTTGCCGACAGCCTTTTCGGCTACAGCTACATTCCCGACTCGGAACAGATTTTTTACCATATCGGCGCAGTTGTTATTTATTTAATTCTGCTTGCCGTTGCGGTCACTCTGTTGATTGCAATTTACCGCCAGAGCAGAATGAAAACCGCACGCAGACTATGGGTACCGATAAAAATTGCAAAACCCGTTTTTGGTATTGTGCTTGCCGTAAGCCTGCTTGTTATGAGCATTACAACAGTCTTTGCGCTGATTAATATTGAGGACAAACAGCTTGAAATGCAGTCCGCAAGGGAAAAAGCAATTGATTTTGTTATAAACGCTGATGTATGGGGTACAGATGAGCAGTTGAAAGATGACCTTCTGAATGCAGGTTACGAAAGCTACTACAGTGACGGCAACATATGGCAGGGCGTTCAGAAAACCTATCACAACGGCTACAACGATTCGGCGATTATGACGATTGATTTGGGCGGTA
>CAMKNF010000122.1 GCA_946414115.1 uncultured Ruminococcus sp.
CGAGCTGCCTGCAATGGTGTTTGCTGACGCACTTGCAAGAATGGTTCCCGGTGTGCTTTCAAACAACGAGTGCTTTACCGAGGAGAGCCACTTCAACGGACTTCTGGAATATCCGCAGTACACAAAGCCGTCAGAGTGGAGAGGAATTGAAGTTCCCGAGGTGCTTTTGAGCGGTCACCACGCAAATATCGATAAATGGCGCAAAGAAAAAAGCCTTGAAGTCACAAAGCAAAAACGCCCCGATTTGCTTGAAAATAACTGATATTCGGTATTTATGTATGAAAATTTTACTCAATCCTTGTAAAATTGCACAAGAAACGATTTGATTTTTTGACCTCAAGTGAATATTAATACGAAAATATTTTAGCGTATTGACCTTGATAATAAAAAAGATTATAATAAGTATTAAATCAAGCCATTATGGTTTTTTCGGTTTAAATTCTAATATGTCAGAGAGGGTTTTCAAAATGTATGTTAAGGAAGTTTTAGTACAGAACAAAGCCGGCTTACACGCTCGCCCGGCAACTTTCTTTATCCAGAAAGCTAACGAGTACAAGTCAACAATCTGGGTTGAGAAAGAAGAGCGCCGTGTTAACGCAAAGAGTCTTCTTGGCGTACTTTCACTCGGTATTATCGGCGGAACAACAATCAAGATTATTGCTGACGGCTCGGACGAAACCGACGCTGTTGAAGGTCTTGTTGCTCTTGTAGAATCAGGTTTTACTGAATAATTGTAAACTCACAGCATATTTTTTGGGCGGAATTATCCGCCCATTTTTGTTTTTAATTCAGGTGGTGAAATTATGAATCCTAAAATGCAGGAGCTGCGCAAAAAAGCAATGGCTCTGCCGCTTTTGCCCGGCGTTTATATTATGCACGATAAAAGCGGAGAAATTATATATATCGGCAAGGCAAAAGCTCTCAAAAACCGTGTCAGCCAGTATTTCGGCTCGCAGAACAATCACGCCGAAAAGGTGCGCAGAATGGTTGACAATGTTGACGATTTTGAATATATCATCACCGACAGCGAATTTGAAGCGCTGATTCTCGAGTGCAGTCTTATCAAACAGCATACGCCGAAGTACAACATTCTGCTCAAGGACGACAAGGGCTACAGCTACATCAGGGTAAGCTCGGGCGACTGGGGCAGGCTTTCGTATGTTCTGCAAAAAAAGGACGACGGTGCGCAGTATATCGGACCGTACAAGAGCAGTTATTACGTCAAAAGTGCAGTTGAGGAAGCTAACAAGATTTTTATGCTCCCGACCTGCAACAGACGTTTTCCTCAGGATTTCCGCAAGGGCAGACCTTGCCTTAACTACCATATAAAGCAGTGTATGGCGCCCTGCACAGGCAGGGTTAAGCTAAAGGATTACAGGGAAAGTCTTGCACAGGCGCTTGACTTTTTAAAGGGCGGCTCGTCAAATTCAATCAAACAGCTTACCGCACAAATGGAGGAAGCCGCAGAAAACCTCGAATTTGAGCGTGCCGCAAGAATCCGTGACAAGATAAATGCAGTTAAAAAAATGGGCGAAAAGCAAAAGGTTGTTGCCAACAAGGTGCTTGACGAGGACGTTATCGCAAGCTTTACCGACGACGGAAAAATCTGCTTTCAGGTTTTCCGATTTGAGGGTGGCAGACTTTTTGACCGAGAAAGCTTTATCTTTGACAGCGGCGACAGCGAGAGCGAGTACGAGGAGTTTTTGCTCGGCTACTACACAATCAGAAACGACGTGCCGAAAAATATTGCGCTTGACAGGAATTTTGACGGCATAGAAGCAATTGCACAGTGGCTCTCGGAAAAGCGTGGAAATAAGGTCAATGTAACCGTTCCGCAAAGGGGAGAGCAGGCACAGCTTGTTTCAATGTGCCGCTCAAACGCCGCCGAAGCGCTTGCACAGAAAAAGGGTGCAACGGTGCGTGAATACGGTGTGCTTGAAGAGCTGAAAGAAACCCTCGGACTCGAAAAACTGCCCGAATATATCGAGTCCTACGATATTTCAAACCTTGCAGGAACGGAAAACGTTGCAGGAATGATAGTCTACAAAAACGGCAAGCCGCTGAAATCGGCATATAAAAAATTCAAAATCAAGGGCTTTGAGGGACAGGACGATTATGCGTCAATGGCTGAGGTTATTTCACGCCGATTTGATGAATACTATAAAGCAGAGGACAAAAACGAGGGGTTCGGAAAGCTCCCCGACTTGATTTTGCTTGACGGCGGCAAAGGACAGGTTGCGGCTGTAAAGCAGGTGCTTGAAAGAATGAGCATAAGCGTTCCTCTTTTCGGTATGGTAAAGGACGATAAGCATCGTACACGTGCCGTAACGGGCGACGGCGGTGAAATTGCAATCAGCTCAAAGCGTGCGTTGTTTACGTTTTTGAGCAAAATGCAGGACGAGGTTCACCGCTTTGCAATCGGCTACCACCACGCTCGCAGGAGCAAAAACACATTTAAAAGCTCGCTTACAAATATTGACGGCGTGGGAGAGGTGAGGGCAAAATCGCTTTTAAAATATTTCAGGACGATTGACAATATTTCAAAGGCAGATTTAACGGAGCTTGAAAACGCCCCGAAAATGACGAAGGACAGTGCACTTGCGGTTTACAGATATTTTCACGCCGAGGACGAAAGGCAGAAGGGAGCATTATAAAAAATTCGGAATTCGGAATGCGTAATTCGGAATTAATGGTCGCTGCGCTCCGAATTTTCTACTCGATTTGTTAGCCGAGGCACTCGACTAAAATATTGTTGTAAAATTTGTTGTAATGTGTTATACTTACAGAAGATAAAATACATTTAAAAGGATTAATGCTATGCGTGTAATTACAGGTTGTGCAAGGGGCAGACGTCTTGAAACCCTTGAGGGCGAGGACGTAAGACCTACTACCGACAGAATTAAAGAAGCAATCTTTTCAATTATCCAGTTTGAAACCGAGGGCAGAGCGTTTCTTGACCTCTTTGCAGGCTCGGGACAGATGGGTATTGAAGCGTTGAGCAGAGGAGCAAAAACGGCTTATTTTGTTGACAATTCAAAAAAATCTCTTGATACTGTCAAGCGAAATCTTAAAACAACCAAGCTTGAGCAGAACGCAAAAACCTTTGCAATGGATTATCAGAGCTTTCTTGCAATGTGCTCTGAGCGTTTTGACATTGCGTTTCTTGACCCTCCGTACAAAACGGGAATACTGCAAAAATCGCTCGAGCTTGTGCCCGAAATTATGAACGAAACAGGCGTGATTATTGCGGAAAATCCGCTTGACGAAGAAATTTTGTCGAATTACGGCAATTTTGTACTTGACAGACAGTATCGCTATGGTAAAATAAAAATAAGTACATTCAGACATAAGGATTTTGTGCAATGAAAAAAACGGTAATTTGTCCGGGCAGCTTTGACCCGGTCACTCTCGGTCATCTTGACATAATAAAGCGTTCGGCTAATATGTTTGACCACGTCATTGTCGGCGTGCTTGTAAATTCCTCAAAAACTCCGTGCTTTTCAATTGACGAGCGAATCGGATTTTTAAAAGAGGTTACGCAGAACATTCCGAACGTTGAGGTAGTCAGCTTTGACGGCTTGCTCGCACAGTATTGCAAGGAAAGAAACGTTGACGCTATTGTAAAGGGGTTGCGTGCTGTTTCGGACTTTGAATACGAGTTTCAGATGGCCATTACCAACAAAAAGCTTAATCCACAGCTTGAAACAATCTTCCTTATGGCGAATTCGGAGTCTATGTATTTAAGCTCAAGTATGGTGCGTGAGGTTGCCTCAATGGGCGGCGATATAAGCAATTTCGTACCAAAATGTATTCACGACAGAATAGTAAACAGGATTTCAAATCTTAAAAAATAAATTTAATTCAGATTGGATTATATAAGGAGTGGAGAAAATGAAAGTTGATGATTTAATTCTACAGCTTCAGGACGTTATTAACGACGCAAAATCTATGCCGTTTTCAGGCGGAAAGGTTATGGTAAGCAGCGACGAAATCTACGATATTATCGACCAGATTCAGGACGCTATGCCTGCCGAGGTAAGACAGGCAAAGAATATCGTTGCCGACAGAAAGCAGATTCTTGCCGAGGCTAACCGTGAGTCTGAAAACATCATCAGAGCTGCCGAGGAACGCAAAAAGGCAATGCTTAATCAGAACGAAATTGTCAGAGAAGCTCAGGCAAAGGCAAAGGAAATTGTTGATGACGCAAAGCAGAAGTCAGCCGAAATCAGAAAGGCTGCAAACGTTTATGTTGACAGCATCATCAGACGTACAGAGGAAAGCATTTCTACACAGCTTGACGAAATCAAGAAAACAAGAGCAAACATCCTGAATTCGCAGAAGTCAAAACAGAACTGATTATTAGGTAAAAAATAAACGCTGAATTGCAGAAAAATGCAGTTCAGCGTTTTTTCTTATGCAGATTTTTAAATAATAAAGAAAAATATAACTCCAACCGTTACGCTCAAAAGCATTGCGGCAAGAACGTCACGTATATAGTGAGCGCCTGCAAGGACTCTTGAAAGCGTAATCAGAAACGAAACCGACAATGCGGCGATGCCAAGCTCGGTGTTTACATAGAGAATTGCAAGTGAAATAATAAATGCACTTGCAGTGTGGCGGCTGGGCATACTCTGTCCCTTTGTCGTTTTGCCGAAAAGGGAAGGAGTGCTATATTTTTCATACGGCCTTTGCTCGTTAATCAGCTTTCTCAAAACCGTTACAAGCAGAAACACACCGAGCGGAACGAGGATTATTCTAAAGAGGTCAACAGGGTTGCTGAAAAACACATAAACAATCAGCGCCGGGTAGCCGATAAACAGCAGCAGCGGCAGAAAACGGTAGCAGAATTTCAGCGCATTAAAAGCAAAATTGCGTTCACTAAAAAACTTAATAATCCGTTTGTAGTTCTTCTCGGTAATTTTAAACATCTCCGTTCTAATTAATTATCGATTTTATTCTACCATATGCGCTAAACTATTTCAACATTGTATTTTTCAAACCAGTAGTCAAGCTCAATGATATACGCAAGAATCTGCGGAGCCTTCATAAGCTGACCGTACCACGGAGTTGTAATTGAGTCGGGATTTTCAATTATGCTTTCAATAGATTTTTTGTTGAGCATTTCGGTGAGGGGATTTTTCTTTTCAAGAATTAATCTTACCCTCTTTGCACATTCCTCAAAGTAAATCGGGTTGTGCGTTTTGGGGTAGGGGCTTTTCTTGCGCCAGCATATTTCCTTTGGCAGAATATCCTCAAACGCCTTTCTGACAATTCCCTTTTCTCGGTTGCCATACGCCTTTAAGCTCCAGGGCATATTGTAGGCGTACTCCACAAGACGATAGTCGCAGAACGGCACTCTCACTTCAAGACCGCTGAACATTGAACACCTGTCCTTGCGCTCAAGCAGACATTGCATAAACCAGTAAAAATTGAGGAAAAACATCTCTCTCATACGGCTGTCGGTTTCGCTGTCGCTTTTAAGCTTCGGTGCAAGATTAATCGTGTCAAGATACCTCTGGCGCACATACTCCTCACCGTTTTTGAGTATTCCGTCCTTCAGTATAAATCTGCGCACGTCCTGACTTTTTGACCAGGGGAAGCAGTCATCAAACAGTATGCTCCTGTCGTGGTACCAGGGATAACCGCCGAACAGCTCGTCGGCACATTCGCCCGATAGTGCAACAGTGTAGTTGTGCTTGATTTCTTTGCAAAACAGCAAAAGTGACGAGTCAACGTCAACATATCCCGGCAAATCCCTTGCCTCAACGCTGTCGTAAAGTGCGTCAACAAGCGCTTTATTGTCGAGGATAACCTCCCTGTGGCGAGTATCTGCGTTGTCGGACATCATCGAGAT
>CAMKNF010000123.1 GCA_946414115.1 uncultured Ruminococcus sp.
CCACCGAGATCTACACTCTTTCCCTACACGACGCTCTTCCGATCTGTTTCATCAATTCAAGATAATCCATAGTAATTCCTTTCTTTGCGTTTTGCCGCAGATATGACAATAACCGACACCGCAAGGCATCGGTTATTTATACAAGCGGAAATTAAACAAGTAGTCACCTATCCTGTTTACTTCACATAAAAAAGCAAAAACTCAAGTATAATTTCCGTTTGCAGATAAATTTGTAAAAAGATATTTTATATTCTGTATACTAATGTATGCTACATATGAAATATTATCCCGAATTGTGTAATTTGTCAATGCTTTTGATTATTTTTTGGTAAACAGAATTATGTTATTTGTCTGTTGCCGGATTATTCACCCATACTCTCTTTTAGAATGCTGACAATTTCGTCGTGATTAAGCACCTTGTAGCCGCCGTCCATTATAAAACTACCCTTTGCAATTCCGTCTATCATACCATCTGTTACGCCTAAATCCCTGATATTCATTATAAGACCGATTTCTTTCATCCAGCTTTCCATACGTGAAAGTCCTTCAAGTGCGATTTCTTCGTCGGTTTTGCCGTCGGGTAAAACATTCCAGACGTTTACAGCATAGCGTTTAAACTTTGCTAGTCCGTAAGGCATAATGAATTTGTAGTAAGGAATTGAAACAGCCGCCAAAGTCATTCCGTGAGTAGCGTCGGTATATGCACCTACAGACTGACCGAGCATATGCACCATCCAGTCGGTGGTTTTTCCGCAGGCTACAAGGGTATTAAGCGCCCAAGTTGCAATCCACATAATGTTACTGCGAGCTTCGTAATCGGTGGGATTATCTATTGCAATTCTTGAAGAATGGATAAGCGATTTGAGTAAGCCCTCCATAATGTAGTCGGAAGTGTTGTCGTCCTCGCCCGAAAAATACTGTTCAAGAATATGCGACATTATGTCATAAAATCCTGCTACCATCTGATATTTCGGCAATGTATATGTGAATGTGGGGTTGAGAATTGAAAACTTCGGGAAAACATTGTCGCCGAACACGTGACCGATTTTGAGCTTCTGCTCGTGATTTGTAATAACCGATCCGCCGTTCATTTCACTGCCTGTTCCTACCATTGTGAGAACACAGCCGACGGGGATAATCTCGTTGTCGACATCTTCCATTCTCAAATAGTATTTGTCCCATGGATCCTCGGTGCAATGAACAGACACGGAAACTGCCTTTGCATAATCGCAGACGCTTCCGCCGCCTACGGCAAGAATGAAATCCGCTTTGCCCTCTCTTGCCTTTTTACAACCGTCAACGAGCTTTTCGGAAGTCGGATTCGGCATAACGCCTCCGTCCTCAATTATAGTTTTTCCGCATTCATTTAAAATTTTTACAACCTTATCATAGATTCCGTTTTTCTTGATTGAACCTCCGCCATAGCAGAAAAGTACGTTTTTTCCGTAATTTTTAAGCTCTGAAGCGAGATTATCAAGAGCGTCCTCCCCGAAATAAAGCTTTGTGGGATTTGAATAAGTGAAATTTCCTAACATAATATTTCCTCCTTGACTGAATATTTTGTTTGTGTATAATATATTATAAAAGTTAAAGTTAGCTTTAAGTCAATACCTTTTTTGCAAAATTTCAAATTTTTCGGAGTGATTATTTATGACATACACAATAGGAGAAATGGCAAAGCTGCTTGATGTTGCACCGTCTACCCTTCGTTATTACGATAAAGAAGGGTTGCTGCCGTTTATGGAGCGGACAGAAAACGGAATACGCATTTTCAAGGACAGCGACTACGAAATTTTAAAAATTATTCATTGTCTTAAAGCAACAGGAATGCAGATTAAGGATATAAAAGAATTTATCAATCTTGTAATGCAGGGTGACAAAAGTATTGACGCAAGACTTGAGCTTTTTAAAAAGAGGAAAGCCGAATTAGAAAAACAAATGGCAGATTTGCAGGGAACAATGGACACCGTCAACTTTAAGTGCTGGTACTACGAAACGGCAAAGAAAGCAGGTACTACTGCTGTACCCGACAATATGAGCGATGATGAACTGCCTGAAGATATGAGAAAAATAAGAGCAAGGCTCAGAAATTAGTTTGACTTTATAAATGATTCAAACGCAAAAATCAAATAAATTAAAAAAACTACAATTTTTTCAAAATAAGTATTGACAAGTAAAGAATGCTATGATATAATAGCACTCGTTGAGTTGAGAAATCAACAAACATCAGAATAACTGCGAGTGTGCTGGAATAGGCAGACAGGCACGTTTGAGGGGCGTGTGTTTTACGACGTACGGGTTCAAGTCCCGTCACTCGCACCATTCCTAAGGTCTTAAAAATGGTTTAGATAAGCCGTTTCTAAGACTTCTTTTTTTGCTTAAAAATTCTGTGGTCATTAAAAGAAGAGTGCCCCGATACGCGATCTGCGTGTCGAGGCACTCGGCTGGCTGGGCCGGCGGGATTCGAACCCACGGGTGACGGAGTCAAAGTCCGTTGCCTTACCGCTTGGCGACGGCCCAAAGTATTTTTTATAGAATTAAAGCCGCCAAAGGAACTCTTTAGCGGCTTTGGTGACCCATCGGAGATTCGAACTCCGGACACCTTGATTAAAAGTCAAGTGCTCTGCCAACTGAGCTAATGAGTCAAATGGGGTGGAATGACGGATTCGAACCGTCGGTCTCCAGTGCCACAAACTGGCGCGTTAACCAACTACGCTAATCCCACCATATGGCGCGCCAAAAGGGACTCGAACCCCTGACCTACTGCTTAGAAGGCAGTTGCTCTATCCAGCTGAGCTATTGGCGCAGTTCTGAACAGCTATAGCTGTTTTCGTCAGCCTTTATATTATATCTATTAAGGTGGATTTTGTCAATACCTTTTTAAAGATTTTTTTAAAATGTCGATATTGTGCAAAATATAATTATTTTTGCAGATTGCTGTAAAAACCATTTTTTCCGTATTTCTGCGCTAACGCAAGGTTTCGATATTCCTGCTCAAACGTCACTTCTCTGATTAGCCTTATAAAGTCAGGCAGCTTATACTGCTGATTTTCCGAAAGCAGTTCAATCTCAATTGTCGCCTTATCATTCCAGAACGGATATACGTCAAGCTCGTAATATGTGTTGTTCCACACAATGCAGTATCTATCCTTTGAAATTATGCCTGTAATATACTCTTTTTTGCTCATATATTCGTTATATTCTTTTTCAGAAATATAATTTTCAATTTCAATGCGCTTTATGTCACTGATTTTGATTTTGACGGTTTTGATATATACGGCGTTTTTCCCCTCACCACGTTTTCTTATTCTAAAATATCCCTCGTCGGGAGTTGTAAAATATGCTTGTGTTATAGGGATTTTACGGCAGGTTTTTATGTTATTCAGAAAATTAAGGTTGGGATAGTCTATAAGAAATTTTCTTTCAATTTCAAAGTGTTTAGGGATTCCGAGAAAAGATAAAATTTCGGTCATAAGGCGTTCAAGCTTTTTGTCAAATGAAGTTGAATTGTCAATTACACGAAGATGAGGCGTACCTGTCCATACAGACAGTATCTCTTCATCAAGCTTTTTAGCCTGCTCTATGCTTTCATTACGAGCCTTGTTGTTTGTCAGATTATAATAGTTCTCTGCACCGTCTGCGGCTGTTACAAGGTGAAAAACAGCGTCGTATGAATTGCGGATTATATCCTCATTAGCACCGTTTAGTGAAGAATATCGGTCAAATTCCTCTTGAGTAACAAATGCCTTATTATCAAGCAAGCCTCTGTCAAAGAGCATTACCACCCTGTCGCAGGGCATCTTTTTGGCAAGCTCTGTCTTTTCATTTTCTTCAACCAGTTCAAGCTCAAACAACAGCTTATGAAATTCATACCTTCCCATATTCTGCGGAGTTTTTCCGCTTAAAATAAGCTTTGTTGCACGTTCGTCAATTGTAATTACCTCTATCCCCTGCTCCTTAAGCTTTTCCGATACATATGAAAGCGCAGTAGTTTTTCCCGAGCAAGGTCCTCCTGTGAGAACAATTTTAATTACTTCAGCCATAGCCAACCTCTTATTTTTAAATCTTAATTAATATTATTAAATCTTTTAAACTCATTATAACTTTTCGAAATATATTTTTAATTCTTCATTGCAATTATTTCTACTCTTTGCGGCAATATATGGTGCAATTTTCAATTTTAGCCTGAAATATAGCCGTTCAGCGTTGACAAAACACACATTAAAGTGCTAAAATAATTCTGTACCTTTTAAGGGTTTTGTATATATTTCGAAAGGAAGTAATGTAAATGGAAAAGCAAAACATTGACTGGTCAAATCTCGGCTTTGGCTATATGCCGACAGGCGAAAGATTTGTATCAAACTACAAGGACGGCAAGTGGGATAACGGCGTTATGACCGAGGACGCTACCGTCACAATGAGTGAGTGTGCAGGTGTTTTGCAGTATGCCCAGACTTGTTTTGAGGGTATGAAAGCTTACACAACCTGCGACGGCAGAATTGTTGTGTTCCGCCCCGACCTCAACGCCCAGAGAATGGAAGACAGCTGCAAGCGTCTTGAGATGCCTGTGTTCCCGAAAGAAGATTTTGTTGAGGCTGTATGCAAGGTTGTCAAGGCAAATTCCGATTTTGTACCTCCTTACGGCACAGGTGCTACCCTTTATATTCGCCCCTATATGTTCGGTTCAGGTCCTGTTATCGGCGTTAAACCGTCGGACGAATATCAGTTCAGAATTTTCACAACTCCTGTTGGTCCTTACTTCAAGGGCGGTGCAAAGCCCATTACAATTAAGGTTTCAGATTTTGACAGAGCCGCTCCGCACGGAACAGGTCACATCAAGGCAGGTCTTAACTATGCAATGAGCCTTCATGCAATTGTTACTGCTCACGCAGAGGGCTTTGACGAGAATATGTACCTTGACGCCGCAACTCGCACAAAGGTTGAGGAAACAGGCGGTGCTAACTTCCTGTTCGTTACAAAGGACAACAAGATTGTTACTCCTAAGTCTGACAGTATTCTCCCCTCTATCACACGCCGTTCGCTTATGTACGTTGCAGAGCATTATCTCGGTCTTGAGGTTGAGCAGAGAGAGGTTTACTTTGACGAGGTTAAGGACTTTGCAGAATGCGGTCTTTGCGGTACTGCTGCAGTTATTTCACCTGTCGGCAAGATTTATGACCACGGCAAGGAAATCTGCTTCCCGAGCGGTATGGAAGAAATGGGTCCCACAACCAAAAAGCTTTATGAAACACTTACCGGCATTCAGATGGGCAAGATTGAAGCTCCCGAAGGATGGATTAAGGAAATTAAATAATATTTTATATTACATAATGCAACCGTATGTCTTTCGGCATACGGTTGTTTTATTTTAATGCAAAATTGAAATATAAAAACCGCCCCGTAACGGAGCGGTAAATTTTAAATTAGTCAGCTGAATAAGGAAGTAATGCAAGGTGACGTGCACGCTTGATTGCTACTGTAAGCTCACGCTGATGCTTTGCACATGTGCCTGTTACACGGCGGGGAAGAATCTTTCCTCTCTCTGACATATAACGGCGAAGACGTGCGATGTCTTTGTAGTCGATATGTTCAACCTTATCAACGCAGAAGCCGCAAACCTTCTTGCGAGCCTTTCTGCCACGGTTCATAGGTCTGTCTGCCATAGTGAAGTTCTCCTTTCAATGAGAATTATTTAAACTAAAGTTGTAATTAAAACGGTAAGTCGTCGTCAAGGGGCATATCCTGAAAATCGGAATTTGCTCCGCTCTGATAAGAAGCAGGCTGCTGTGAGATCGGAAGAGCACACGTCTGAACTCCAGTCACCATCAAGTATC
>CAMKNF010000124.1 GCA_946414115.1 uncultured Ruminococcus sp.
TCGCCATACAGTACGCATATGTGTAGCAGGGTCTTCATACACAGAATCCTTACCGTCATGGTTATAGGAGTAATAAACATAAGCGTCTGTTCCGTCATCTTCATAATCGGAATATCCCCACAAACTTGTTTTAAATTGATCTTCGGGGTTTATATAATCACCGACTTCGGGTTTACCTTTAGTTTTGATTTTCATCTCATACCTAACACCGCTTACACGCAAGGTAATGGGTCTGTTTACAACATAGCAATATGAATATCCCTCGGGTTCGTCATATAAACCGCTATGATTTTTTATGTAATCAATCGCCTTGTGATTAGCCTCGGTTATATCTTTGTTGTCCGTTGATGTATCATATTTTTCCACAAAGCTTGCTGTAATGCCGTAATTGTAAAGCATTACTACAAGGGATTTTCTTATGTTTTCCATATCCTGCTTTGCTTCCGACTGGAAATTATACTTATACTTCATCATTTCATCGAAGGTATTAAGTATAGCTTGTCCCTCGTAAATCTGCTTGCAGAAGTTTACATAATCATTTCTGATGTTGTTCATAAAATCGTTTGTAAGATTTTTGAATGACATCTGCATATAAATATAGCCGTAGAGTATCTCTCCTGTATCATCGGTGTATTCAATGGATTTATCTCCGTTTTCATTCATCTTCTTAACCGCATTGCCAAGGTCTGTCTTGAGTGCCTTTACAAGCTCGTCGCTGTATTTAAATCCCTTTTTGCCGAATACATCATCACAGGCTTGGAAGGTGTCATCATCAAGCTTGATTGTCACTGTTTTGCTAATCTTCTTTGCGTCCACGCTGTAGGCTGAATTGTTTTTATCGGGTATAGCTAATTTGCCTTCATTGTCGTAATAGAGCTTTAGCTCATCTCCATGGCCGGATCGGATATAATCCACCAAGGACCTGCGGCAATTTGAAATGTATGAATTAACGGTTTTGTCAAGCTTTTCAACATAATTTGTATTGAAAGCACTCCACTTGCTTTCCAACGCAATCAGAGTGTTTTTCTTTGATTCAGCTATTATATCATCGCCGTATTCCTCAACTGTGCTTTTTAAATCCTTTATCTCGCAGTCGAGGTTATTAACCATTGTCTTGATGTCGGTGACGATTGACAGAATCTGTGCAGTTTCTCCGTCAGAGCCTGAATCAACACCCAAAAGTGAGCAAATCGCCCCGACAAAGTCGCCGGAATAAAACTCGGAAAGCGTGGTAGACTGAATAATTGTAGCAATATTGACAATATCATTTATCAAGTCTTCGGATGAATAATTCGAGAATTTTTCTACAAGATTATCAATAGCATTTCCGTCAGCCTTGCTCGTTTCAAAGGCATAGGAAAGTCCTGCGCTGTTATTATCTGACTTTGTTCCCCACAAATCAACAAGCTTGCCCTCTGAAATCTCTGCATAGCCGTTAAATATAGTCCTGTTCTTGTCTGCGGAAAAGGTAAATTCAATGTCACAGCCGTTGTCGGTATTTTTAACAGAGGTCACCTCTGCGCCCTCAAAATCACCGCTGAATTTTATATCAGACTTCGACAGCTCCTTAAGCTCGCCGTTGCGTGCAAAAAGCTGTGCTGTCGCCTTGAATTTGTCCGAGTCGCCCTCCGGCTTATCAAGTGTTTTTATTACGCCGCCGAGTGATGAACAGCTTGCCGTAATCTCAACATATATTCCGTCGCCGCCGACTGCCTTTGAGTCGATTTCGAGCGCTTTGCCGTTTAAAGCACTTACTGCATCATCAATGCTTGATTTATCCGTCTTTACATAAAGCCTGAATGAGGTTTTGTCATCACTGATTTTTACGCTGTCAACCTTATAACCCTCAAGCGTTACAAGAGGTGCAAGCTCATCGTCTGAAATCTCAAGCGTTTTGCCGCAAACATCAACATCAAAGCTCAGAAATCCGTTTTCAAGTGCAAAGGATTCCGCATCAATATATGCGTCAAGATTTTCAACCTCGAGCATTGCAAGAATTTTTGCTCCTGCATCGGTAGCATTCTCCGAAAGCTGAACATATCCGTATGCGGCAGAGGTTACCTCAACCTCGCCCTCGGTCTTGATTGTAATAGTGTCACCGTCAGATGTTACAGCGGTTGCTTTCAGATTTTCAAATGCGCCTGATAAGGTAATATCTTCGGGTTTTATTTTTTCAGAAGCTTTTGCATTTGTAAGCTTTAATTCCAAGGTCGGGTTTTCCTGACCGTTTTTAAGGTTTGTCATTATTTTTGCCTCGGGCGTGGTGCTTTCTTCAAGACAGATGTTGTCAAAGCCCAGAACGAAAGCATTACCGTCAACCGCCTCCTTATGCACATAGTACAGATACATACAGTAGTAATCGTACTCCGGCTCTTTAAAGCTAAGCTCAAGCGTTTTGTCGTCCTTGCGCTGGGCGGTAACGCCCTCAATAAGGGTTTCCTTGAAAAGCTCTTCACTACTTTGTGCAGTATCATTAGTACTTAGTGACTCAACGCTTGCCTTTGAAACAGGATAGGCAACCACACGAACACTGTCGCTTTTGACCTCTGATTTGTAACTTATATCCTCGGCGGAAAGAGTTACATATCTTGTTCCGTCATTTTCGGTGGATATTACTTTTGCAATCTTCATATTTTCATAGTCAGCGTCTGTAATCTCCCATTTTCCGTCCCACGACGGCGCATTTGAACACGCCGCAATGTTAAGGCAGGTTATCACAGCAAGCAACAGCGCCACCATTCTTTTTAAATTTGTTTTCATTTTAAAGCCTCCTTTTTATGGTTTATTGTCAAAGCTGTATTAAAGCTTTTTCTTGAGAGTTGAAGTTTGTGCAATTAATACCACTGCAACTACTGCAATCAGAAGCCAGCTTGGAAGCAGTGTGGGCAGACTGAAACCGAAATTCTGCGAATTAATGTAGCTTACTGCAAACGGTGCTGCGGCAGTTAATATTCCGCCCAGTATGTAAATTACAGAAGATATAACGGCAAATCTGCCTGCACTTTCTCCTGTGTATTGGTCGATTTTCATAATACCGATACACCTTTTTGCACCAAGCTGAGCAATACCCAGTATCACGCCCAACACGCCTGTGACTGCAATAATGTAATCGTATGCCGGAATTGTTTCAAAAATGTTCATAATAATTTCCTCCGTTAATGAATTTAATTTAAGTTTGTGTACTGATGATAACATACCCACTATGACAAAATACGGACAAATGTTCAATATTTATAAAATTTCGGGTATATATCATCTGTTATTTCTTATTTTAACATACAGGGTGTGACAAATGCGTGACACATTCACGTGTTTTTCAATAAAAAAATAAAAACGGTTGAGCTTTTGCCCAACCGTGTTCAATAATTTTTCAGTTGTTATTTTGCATCAGACCTGCGCAGGTTGATTCTGCCCAGCTGTACTGCATCATATACTCGCCGTGAAACCTTGGCTCCCCTGTTTGCAGGTAACTGAAATAATCGCAGTCAATTAGCTCAGTATTAAGAAAATAGTTGTAGCCGTTTTGCTGCAAAACCTCCTCTGCATCAGCATAACGAAGAGCATTTCGCAAATCTACAAACAGCTGGCGTACATATGTCATATGCTTACTGTCATCATCAACAGTGCTCCACATTATAGAACAGATTTGCTTTGCCGTCATACCGGCACCTCTGCGGTCAACAAGAATTGCAAGCAGCTCTTTTGATTTTAACCGCTTAAAGTTAAGAATTTTCCCCTGTGCGTACACCTCAAAATTTCCGAAGCATTTAACCGTCAACAGCTTGTATGTGGTTTTCTCCTTGGCTTTTTCCTGCTTTATGTGGTCAATTTCAGCCTGAACCGCCTTTGCCGTAATCGGCTTTAAAAGATAACCCGAAACATGAATTTTAAAAGCCTCCACCGCATACTCCGAAAAGCCTGTACAGAAAACAATCTTGCAGTTTGGCCGAATTTCAAGCAATCTTTCTGCAAGTGCAAGTCCGCCCATTCCACGCATACTTATATCGAGAAATGCAATATCAATCGGATTGGTTTTCGCCCACTCCAGGGATGCTGTACAGGATGTGAACTGTGCAACAGACGATATATCGGGCGACTCCTTTACAGCCGAAGTCAATGCATTAAGCATAATCTGCTCGTCATCTACAGTCAATGCTCTCATATTGCTTCCTCCTTTGGAATAGTGATGACGGCAGTTGTGCCTTTGCCTAAAACACTGTCAACCGTCAGAGTGCCGCCGCACATAGCAGTAAGTCTTTCACGGATATTCTCAATACCGATATGCTTCTTTTTATCATAAACGGCTGTTTTATCAAAGCCTACTCCGTTATCTTTTACACACACGCAGTAATCTGTATCGGTTTCATAAGTAGATACGGTTATTTTACCTCCGCTTTCAAGTCCCATAAGACCGTGCTTTACGGCGTTTTCAACAAGCGGCTGAACCGAAAGCGCAGGCAGATTAAAATCTTCAGCTTTCAAATCGTATTCTGTCTGAATGTCGGGAAAGCGAACCTGCTCTATGCTCATATAACATTTTATATGATTCAATTCCTGTGAAAAACGAATAGGCACGCTGTTGTTAAGCTCGCTGAAATTTCCTCGCAGATATTGAGAAAAGCTGCGTGTTAATTCCGCCGCCTTTTCGGGCTGTTCAAGGCACAGCTGATGTATTGTTCCGAGGGTGTTATATATAAAATGCGGCTGTATCTGACTTATCATTGTTGAAATGCGGTTTTCGGTAATCAGCCGTTCCTTTTGCGCAAGCTCCCTGTTTTTTTCAACAAGCTGAATTTCCTTTTCCGAAAGCTGTCGTGTCAGCTCTCCTCGGAACAGCATATAAATCAAAAGCAAAGAAACCGTGGTTGCCATATACAGAGGAGTCGGATCCCAGCATGAAAGCAACGGCATTGTAAGCAATGGCAGTACGCTGAACGAAAGCAGAGAAATCGTGCCTTTTAGTGTGAGTATTTTCCAGAATCTGATTACCGTAAAAATTTCAAGCAATAGGATAATGAAATCAAGAAATCTCACTATAAAGTAATACTCTCCGTCAACATAATATCCGTTTGAGTCAAAGTCAAACAGAATTCCGTTAAACAGGGAAATTACAACAATACAAAGATAAACTGCGCCGATAACTGCAATTACTTTCGCATATTTCCACGATATTTTCTGCCGTTCTCTGACAAAGCCTATCAGGCAATAAGCATACAAAACTTCAAGTACCGCTCCTAAACCGAAGGAAAGAAACGCACATAATTTTAAAATTGGAATATTGTCCGGTGAACCGCCAAAAATCCACAATCCGCTTTCGCCGAGAAGCATAAGAATATTTGTTGCAAGCAAGGCTGTAAAGCACTTCATAAACGGTCTGCTCCGTGTTTTGTCAGTCACCACTCCCAAAAACATAAACAGCGTAATTACAGCCGAAAACCAGAGCAGTCCGACATTAAGTTCAATGTTATTATTGAGATTTTCCACATATCTGCCCCCTGTTCCCTAATAATTGTTTTTGAGATAATCGCAGTAATTTTTGTCCTCTGAAATCATCAGATAATTTTCAAGAGCTTTTTCATCATCGGAAGGAAAACATATATTCAACCCCGAGATGTTACTTTTTGTTTCGGATTTCACAGCTTTTATTATTCTGCTGAAATCATAATCAACATCAAAGTAATCTGCAATATCGCCGAAATCATATAAATATGCAATTGACGAACCGAAGCTTTCACACTCCTGAACTGCCTTTGACATAATAAGCTTGTTGTTACTTCTTTCG
>CAMKNF010000125.1 GCA_946414115.1 uncultured Ruminococcus sp.
CCACCGAGATCTACACTCTTTCCCTACACGACGCTCTTCCGATCTAAATGAACTGATGATTTTCGAAGAGCTTAAAAAGCTTACAGATTCGGGCAAGGGTGTTCTTGTTGTCAGTCACAATGACGCAGTAATTGATTTTGCCGACAGAATCTGCATTATGAAAGACGGAGTATTAGAGGAAAAGTAAAATGAAGAACAGAAATCTTAATATGCTTTTGAAATCTTCCGTTGCGTCAAACAAGCTTTCGACCGTTCTTTTCTGTGTTTTTATAATTTTTTCAACAGTTTTGATTCTGATTTCCGTCAGCATTGCTTTTCCGCTTAAAGCCAATATAGAGGAAAAGATCAATAACCATATTTCCAACAGAGAGCTGGTAACCGAGTTCAAGGCAGATGCGCCCGATGATCTGATAAAGCAGAATATTGATGAAATCAAAAAGGTTGAGCACGTTGAAAAAGTCTATAAGATGCCTGCACTGCTCGGAGTTTCCGAAACAAGCGGAACTTTGTACGACGGTTATTCATTCGGTTTTATTCATACGGGAAGCGAAGCGGTAATTACCTCGGGCAGAGCGTTTGACGAAAGTGAAACCGGAGTTGCGCTTGTTCCGCAGAATATTAGGGATTTCAGTCCCGCAGATAACAGATTTCACGATATTTCGGGAGAAAGTCTTATCGATAAAACGCTTGTTTTCGTTGACGAGTGCGAAAATTCGCACAAGGTTAAGGTAGTCGGTGCATACAGCACGTCTGACCCGTTGTATTCGGGTGCTCAAATACTGATTCCGCAGGCGGATTTGAACAAGTACACTGATGAAGTCCTCAAGAACGCTTCCTCGGGCGGCTTGTCTATATCAAGTGACAAGAGCTACATAATCCTGATTGACAATGCAGAAAACACAGAAAAAGTACTTGATGATGTTCTGAATATAAGGACTGCGTACAGACAGCCAAGTCTGATTGATGCAGAAACATACAACACGGCACTGTACATTCTGCTTGCTATGCTTGCGTTTTTTATTCTAATGGTAGTGCTGGGCTTCTTTATGTTTGTAAAGAACAACGTAAACGGACGAACAGACGAGCTTGCTTTATACCGTTCACTCGGCTATAAATCAAAGCACATATTCTACATAATATTTTCCGAGCATCTGCTGTTCGGCACATTATCGCTTGTTTTTGGCGTATTAATTACAGTGTTGCTTGATATTCTTATTGTAAATCCGTATCTTGAAACGCTTGTCGGCAATACGATTATGTCAATGTCTGTCGGAGTAAATCCGATTGAAGTTGGCGTTATTTTCATTTTCTTTGCGGCAGTACTGCTTGTTGTGTGCAGAAAAGGCGTAAAGCGTTCGGAAAAAATTGATTTGACAGTTTTGTTAAGAGAAAGATAAAATAATAAATAATACTTCGGGCGGCTGTAATTTCAGTCGCCCGAAGTTTTGTGCTGGTTATCTCACTTTTATAAGCTGACCGGGGTAAATTACATTCGGATTATTCAGCCTGTTAAGCTCTGTTAATCGCTGAACAGTGGTGTTGTTTCTTTGCGCAATTGTCCAAAGTGAATCGCCGGGACGTGTTACATAGTAGTCAATCTCTGCCGAGCCTGCCGGAATTTCAAGCGTCTGACCGACAAAAATCTGTGACGGATTCGGAATATTATTGTATTTGAGTATATCTTCAACACTTGTCTGAAAAAACTGCGCAATGCCGAACAGTGTATTTCCCGAGCGCACTGTGTAAGGTACAAGTTCCATTATTTATCCTCCTTTTGTCTTTATAACAATATATGCTTGCAATTTCATTGTTGATACTGCGTATATTTAACTCTGTTTTCGGCAAAATAAAGCCGGAGGTAATATTATGAAAATTACAATTGAAAAAGTAATCGGCAGAGAAATAATTGACTCAAGAGGCAATCCCACAGTTGAAGCGGAAGTCGGTCTTTCGGACGGAACCTACGCCAAAGCTTCCGTTCCTTCGGGAGCTTCAACGGGCGCATTCGAGGCTCTTGAGCTTCGTGACGGTGATAAGTCACGCTATATGGGCAAGGGAGTTACAAAGGCAGTTGAAAATATAAATAACAAAATTGCACCCGAGCTTTGCGGCGACTCTCCGTTTGACCAGTGCGCAATTGACTACAAAATGATTGAGCTTGACGGTACGCCCAACAAGGAAAACCTCGGTGCAAATGCAATTCTTGCCGTTTCGCTTGCCTGTGCAAAAGCGGCAGCAAAGCATTTAAGGCTTCCGCTTTTTCGCTATATCGGAGGAGTATATTCAGTGAGAATGCCCGTTCCGATGATGAATATTCTAAACGGCGGCGCACACGCAACTAACAATATCGACATTCAGGAATTTATGATAATGCCTGTCGGAGCTTGCTGTTTTTCCGAGGGGTTAAGGCAATGCTGTGAAATCTATCAGACATTGGGGAATGTTCTTAAAGAGAATAATATGAACACGGCAGTAGGCGACGAGGGCGGCTATGCTCCGAGCCTTGAAAGCGATGAACAGGCAATCGAACTTATAGTAAGCGCAATTGAGCTTGCAGGATATTCAACAGATGATATTAAAATTGCGCTTGATGCAGCGGCTTCGGAATGGTACCGTGAGGGAACATATAAGCTGCCAAAGCGTAAAATTGAGCTTTCAAGTGAAAAGCTTACCGAGTATTTTGAAAAGCTTGTTAATGACTATCCGATAATCTCAATTGAAGACCCGTTGTCAGAGTACGACTGGGACGGTTGGACAAAGATTACCGAAAAAATAGGGGACAAAGTAAGGCTTGTAGGTGATGATTTATTTGTAACCAACACAAAACGTCTTAAGCATGGAATTGAAATCGGTGCGGCAAATTCAATTCTTATAAAAATCAATCAGATTGGAACTCTTACCGAAACGCTTGAAGCGATTGATACAGCACAAAAAGCAGGCTACAGCACAATTATTTCACATCGAAGCGGTGAAACAGAGGATACCTCAATCGCAGATATAGCTGTATCGGTAAACGCAGGTCAGATAAAAACAGGCGCACCATGCCGAACCGACAGAGTAAGCAAATACAATCGACTGTTGCGTATAGAAAGCACGCTTATAAATTCATCACGCTACGGACTGAATATTTAATATCTCTCTAAAAACTCCGAATGTCCTGTTATGCAATTACATTCGGAGTTATTTTATTTTTTAAAACCATAAATCACAAATTTAGCAAATATTAGTTAGACAAAATGCACATAAAATCCATACAATTTTCTACAGTATAAAAACCTCCTTTAATAAGATTATTCTAATTCAGAATTAAAATCAAGAGCATAATATGATAAAATTATCTAAATGGAATGCAATCAGTCAGGAGGCATTTTAATTGCTTTTCAAAAAAATTCTAACGGGAGTAATGGCATTTATGATGATTGGCTCAATGTCTTTAGCAGAAGCTTCTGCCGCAACAAACAACAAAAATACGGATTATCAGGCATATGCCGCAACTCTTGATAAAACAACATATACAGGCTCCGATTTAGGCGCAACCTACAGCAAGGACGCAACTGTTTTTAAGGTGTGGTCGCCTAATGCGACAAGCATAAAGGTTAATATTTACGAACATGGCAGTGACGAAGAGGGCGATGCAGGCGTACTTGAGTCAAAGGCACTCGTTCTTGACAAAAAGACCGGCGTATGGACGTGCAAAGTCTTTGGCGACCTTGCGGGCAAATACTACACATATACTGTCAAGCACGGCAAGACCGTTAAAGAAACATATGATATTTACGCCAAGGCTTGCGGTGTAAACGGCAAACGCTCAATGGTAGTTGATTTGTCAAAAACTAATCCCGAGGGTTGGGAAAACGACAAGCACGTCCTTGTTAATAATCAGACTGACGCATCAGTCTGGGAGGTTTCTGTTGCCGACTTTTCTTCTTCCGAGTCAAGCGGAGTTTCTGACAAGCACAGAGGAAAATTCCTTGCCTTTACCGAAGAGGGAACAACTGTAGACGGTATTCAGGGCGCAACCTCAACCTGCGTTGATTACCTTAAAAAGCTCGGCGTAAAGTATGTTCAGATTATGCCGTTTTACGATTTCGGCTCTGTTGACGAGAGCAAGGATATAAATAAGCAGTACAACTGGGGCTACGACCCTGTAAACTACAACTGTCCCGAAGGTTCTTATTCAACTGACCCTTATAACGGCAGTACAAGAGTAAAAGAATGTAAGCAGATGATTCAGGCGCTCCACAACGCAGGAATCGGCGTCATTATGGACGTTGTCTATAACCACACCTATTCCACCGACTCTGCTTTCCAGCACATCGTTCCGAATTACTATTACAGAATGAACCCTGACGGAACATTCTCAAACGGCTCGGGCTGTAGCAATGATACTGCGTCCGAACACCTTATGTACAGAAAATATATGATTGACTCCGTAACCTATTGGGCAAAGGAGTACCATATAGACGGTTTCCGTTTTGATTTGATGGGACTTCACGATGTTACAACAATGAACAGCATCAGAAGCGCCCTTGATAATCTTTATCAGGACGGAAGCGGCAAAAAGATTCTGATGTACGGCGAAGCATGGGATATGCCGACGCAGTGCGATGAAGGCACAGTTATGGCTAATCAGAAGAACTTAAAGAAGCTTGACAGCCGAATCGGTGCATTTGACGATACAATCCGTGATGCAATCAAAGGCAGTACGGGCGGCGTTGACAAGGGCTTTATTCAGGAAGGCTCCTCACGTGCGGCGCTTAAAACGGGAATTGCAGGTCAGTCCGATACCTCAACAGGTTGGGCGAATGTTCCTGCACAGTGCGTAACCTACGCTTCCTGTCACGATAATCTCTGCCTTTATGACAAGCTTGTCGACTCTGTTTACGGAAAAGACAAGGAGTACCGCAAGCGTTACGAAGACCTTGTAAGTATGAACAAGCTCTCCGGTGCAATTGTTATGACCTCGCAGGGAATCCCCTTTATGCTTTCGGGTGAAGAATTTGCCAGAAGTAAGGACGGCGATGAAAATTCCTACGCATCAAGCAGAGAAGAAAATATGATAGACTGGAAGAATCTCGATAATTTCAGCGATGTTGTTGAGTATTACAGAGGACTTATGAAAATCCGTGAGAATTTCGATGCGTTCAAGGATTGCACTGCAATGACAGCGAACAATCTTACCTATATAGAAAATGTTCCAAAGGGCGTAACGGGTTACACAATAAATAACACCGTCAGCGGAAAGTGGAGCAAGATGTGTGTAATCTTCAACGGCAGTGATTCTGAACAGACTGTTGATGTAAGCGGTGACTGGATAAGAATTGCCGATGATGAAACAGCAGGACTCAGAAATCTCGGCGAAGTAAGCGGCTCTGTAAAGCTCAAGGCTCATTCTGCGGCGATTCTTGTTGATAAGAAAAGCTATGATACAGCAGGAATTACCGATGACGAGGGTGCTGTTGTAGTCAGCTACTATGATAACAAAACAAAAAAGCTTATCAAAAAGCAGACCGTAAGCGGTGAGCTTGGTACAGCGTATGACGTTACCGACTTTGCCGACTCTCTCAATTACGACATAAAGCAGTCAAGCGGCGATACATCTGCTGTTTTTGAAAACAGCGTAAAACACGCAAGCGTTTATGTTGAAGAGTTTGAAGGCAAGATGTCAAAGGTTATTTTCAAATTTGTTGATGACGTAAACGGTACGGAGCTTGCAGATTCATATGTTAT
>CAMKNF010000126.1 GCA_946414115.1 uncultured Ruminococcus sp.
TCCGGCTCAAAATATTATGACCTTGTTGCCCGTCAGCAGACATATATTGCTTCACGCCGGCAAGATGACATTCCTACCTACTCGGTAATTGATGTTGACGAAACAAGCTTCACAATCAACACCTATCGTACAGACACAAACGAGCCGATTGACAGTCAGTTTACAATTGTGAAATCGGCAGACAAAACAGATCTTAAAGCTGAAATTGAAAAAATTGAAGCTTTGAATCTCAACAAAGCAGACTATACAGAAGAAGGCTTTGAAGTTCTTACTTCTGCACTTGAAGGTGCAAAGGCAGTTCTTGAAGATGAAAAGGCAACTTCTGCTGATGTGGATAACGCTCTTGCAGCACTCAAAACAGCATACAGCTCACTTGAATTATCAGCAACAGAGCCTTCAACAGCAAGTGAAACAACAGCTCCCACAGGAGCAACAGACGCAACAAGCGCAACAGGAACTGCACCGACTTCTACTAAAAATTCAACAACTACAGGTTCAAACGGTGCGGCAATCAAAACAGGCGCTGAATCTTACATCATTATGATTGCTCTCTTTGCGGCAATCGGAGGCGCAGGAGTATTCTGTTACTTCAGAAGAAAAAGAGATATAGCAGAATCTCAATACTTGATGTAACCTGCATTCAGAAATATATCGCAGGCGGCTACAACAATGTCGGAAATACAGGAGAGCCGTTAGTTCAGTGAAATATAAGAATTATCACGACTTTATAAAATGTTTTTAAAGAAAGAGCCGATGAACTGTGAGCTTCCTCATAAGTTCATCGGCTCTGCGCCTATGTGTCCGTCTTTTTGATGCTATTGAAAAATTTTCATCGCTATAAACAGAGAATATTTATTGACAAATGCAATATATTGTCAAAAGTACATTATTGAGTCATAAAATACAAATAATAGAAGGGGCTGTTCAGTTTTGAACTGCCCCCTCGTTTTAAAATAACTATATTATTTGTTGCCGTGAATGCTGTTGCTCCTGTCATTTTTCCTGCAAAAATATATTACAAGCACCGAAATGATGAACAAGAGCAAGGAAATAACAACATAAGCAGATACTGTTTCTCCTGTTGAAATATTGCTTTCATCCTGTTTGATATTACTTTGTGTACTGTCTGTAACAGGCTGTGTGGTTTGGGCAGGAGCTGTTTCAATATGTGCAATTACCTCCATACTTCCGTCAGTTTGCACTGCAACAGCCGTTAAAGTGGTTGTAAAAAGCACCGAACATACTGCAACGAACAGCAAACACAGGTATTTACATATTTTTTTCCGTTTCATTTCAGATAAAACTTGTGGAGTTTAATTATAAATGGAGCAAATGATTAACGCTCAATTAATGCACTGTGGAATGCGATAGTACCGCTGTAATCGCCTGCAATATCAGAAAGAGTCTTGCCATAAAGAGCGTTCTGATTCAAAGCAAGGGTGACATCCTGTGTGCTTCCCGTTGAACCTGCTAAGAATGTACAGAGATGATAGCCGTATGTTCCGGGAGTTGCGGTTGTGTTTATCGGATTGTAGCTGCCGACAGTTTCTTCGTTAACTGCTGTATCATAAACATCATAAGCAATTTTGAACGGGTCAGCTTCAACCTTTTGTGAAATGTAGAACTGATTGTCGGTAGCTGTGCTGTCCTTCATATAAACAGTTACTCCCTGATTGCTTTTGATATTGAGTTCGGTTGCTTCAACCTGAAATCCGTTGAATGTATAGTGGTCGGTATCGGTGTTTTCAGGCTGGGTAAGTGCGCCGAAATCAGCAGTATCGGGAATTGTAATAACGTAGCTTACCGATCCGGGATCTACGATGTTAGCCTTTACTTCTGTTGAGTTTTCAGGAGTTACATCTGAGAGAGTTGCGGCTGAAACTGATACAACAGCAGTTGTTGCGAGTATTCCTGCAATCAGAGCAGAAATGATTTTTTTGGTTTTCATAGAAAACATCCTTTCATAAATAAAATTATATTGATAAGAAAGCCGTATTGTGCGACAATCCTTAATCACTTAACAATTAATTTGAATTCCGATTCTGCGGAGTTCAGAGGCGTTTCTTCCTCGTCAAGGGTAACGCATTTATACACCACCATAGCAGTGTATTCTCCTGTTTTAAGAGTCTGATTGAGGGGTACCTCTGTAAGTCCGTAGCCCGGTTTTAACAGCTCGGATTCATAAAGCACGGTTCCATCCTCAAGCTTGAGTGTGGCATAAAAACCGCATTTATTAGCCTTGGGATTGCCTATGCTCAGAATCAGGCTTTCATCACCTGCTTTCATTTCGGCAGTGCCGTAGCCGGGAATCTGAATACCTGTTTTCTTGGGAGCGGTTTCGTCCTCAAGACCTGTGTCCCAGCCGTCGGAGATTTTTCCGACAACACCGTTTGAGGGTGTCGGCTTCTCGGCGAAGAAGCTGTTATACACAACCACTCCGCCGACAGCCAGAGCCGCAACAACAAGTATTGCGATTATGATAATTAAAAGCTTTTTATTTGACTTTTCTTTTGCTTTATCCAATTTTTTTCCTTCTTTTTGCAATTAAGATTACTGTAAGTGAAAGCAATGCTATAAGCAGTATTGCTCCGCACATTTCCGAACCTGTCTGAATCGGTGTGCCGTTATTATTGTTGACAGATGACGGATTTCCTGCTGTTGTTTCAACAATAGCAAACGACATCGGGTGTGAAACCGTAAACACTGCCGTTCCGTTTTCAACAGAATCAGGCTTACAGTAAACTATGTTTCCGTCTGTATCTATACCTGCAAGCTGTATGTTTTTGCTGTCAACAGGCACTGAAATTTTATAGGAACCTGAACACCACAGCTCGGCGGGAATATAGTTACCGTCCTTGTCGGTCAGGCTTACAGAGTATGTATTCAGGATTTTGTTATTGCCTTTTGCAGAGGACAAAAGCTTGTATTCTTCGGAATTCTCATTGCAAAGGTCATATTTTATATTCAAGTCCTTGTGCATACTTCCTTGTACGGTGATGTTGTTGCCGGCAGATTTAACTACATCTATATAGAAGTTGCCCTCAATAATTGGATAGCCTTTGTTAAGAGGGGGATTAAACATCCATTTGACTTTTGATGTATCGGTTACGGAATTGAGTTCATTGGCAAATTTCTCATCATATTTAGCATCAGAAGTCTTTTCTATGATTGTATCATACGATGTATCCCACGGAGTTGTTCCGAATGCAGTAAGTCCGCCCTGTGAGATGTAAAATACATCAGTTACCGTCGGAGTTGTGTCGCCAAATCCGTTTTTGCCTGCAATCAGACCTACTATATCTCCGTTTACATTTCCTGAATTATATGAGCTTTCAATTGTATCGCCGTTCTTTCCTGCAAGTCCGCCCGAAACCGAGGTTGTTGAAGTTCCGACATTGCCGTTATTTGCACAGCCGTAAATTTTACCTGTGTTTACACCGGCAATACCGCCGCAAGTTGTACCTGACACAACAGCAGAGCTTCGACAGCCTATAGTTGAACCGCTGTTTTCGCCTGCGATACCGCCGCTTCTTTCTCCGCTGATACTTGAATTGAGTTCAGGCGCATAAATATCTTTTCCGTTTTTATGTATATATCCGGTAGTGATGTTCACACCGCTTGTGCAGTGGTCGATTTTGCCTTTGTTTACAGCCGCAATTCCGCCTGCTGCTTCGGAAGAAGATGAGAAATCACAATCGAAAACGAATAAATCCTTTACAACTCCGCTTATGCCGATTACCTCAAACAGTCCGCCGTATTTCGGTGAATTTACGTTAAGACCGATAATGCAGTAGCCGTTGCCGTTAAATGTACCGTTGAAATGCTTGCTGTCTGACACAGAGCCTATTCCCTGAGTCCATTCTGAATCATCGGGAGCTTTTATATTATTTACAAGGATATAATCAGCCGAGCCGTAATTTTCATAATCGCTTCTCACAAGCTTTGATAGCTTTACAAGGTCGTCATATGTTCTGATGATGAAATTACCGTTGTCGTCCTTGTCAAACTCATCGGGTTCAGGCTTTTCGGAATATGTGTTGGAATAACTGTCCTTATATTCAAGGTAATAAACCGTACCGCCCTCAAATACGGGATAATCATCTGGAGTTTCGCCGTTGTCGATGTTCTGATACCAAGCCTGTGTACCGTCTGTCACCTTGTGGTTAAGTAGATAAGCAACCTCGCCCGACTTAAACTGTTCAGCATTTTTAACTGTTGCCGTTACTCCTGATTTACCGTCTTTTCCGAAAGCAAGGGTTGATGAGCTGTCAAGATAATAGTTGTTGTCAATATTTGCCGAAGTGTAATTTCTCGCCCAACCGATAATTGCTCCGCAATACTTCTGATTTGCACCGTTGCTTACCTTTCCGTAGTTGTAGCAGTCCTTTAGGGTTGGATTTGTATTGTTTACATATCCTAAAATACCGCCTACATAAGCATCGTCTTTGGCTGCGCTTACAGTACCGTGGTTTGCACAGTTGCTGATTCTTGCACCGCCATTTGTGTAACCTACGATACCGCCGATACAGTCAGTGGAATTCTTAATATCTACAGTACCGTAATAAAGGCACTTATCAACAACAGTATCTTTGTTTGCAATATATCCTACAACACCGCCGATATGGTGAAGCACTCCGGCTGTATTAGAAATGTTGACGTATGAAGCAACATTTGAAATTGTAGAACCGTCAGCATAGCCGACAACACCGCCGATATAATCTCCGTCAGTTGAAATAATCATCTCGCCCTTAACGGTAAAGTTTTTAATTGTGCCGTAAACGCTTCTGAACAGACCTGTATCGTGAGGAGTTTCTGTAATTTTAAGGTCTGAAATTGTGTGGTTTTGTCCGTCAAAAACACCTGTGTAATCTCTGATAGGCGACCATTCACGGCTTTCAAGATTAATATCCTTAACAAGAACAGCTTTTGCGCCTGTATCCTGAGAATCAAAATCAGCGTGAGTATCGTCGCCGTTTACAAGGGACGCAAACCAGAAAAGCTGACCTGCGTTGCCGATTTCGTAAACACCGTTGCTGTTAAGCATTGCCGGCTGATAGGCTCCGCATTCTGTGCAGAAGCCGTTGTCGTCAAAGTTGTGTTTTATTGCTTCAACTACAAAGGTTGCGTCAGAATAGGGCATAGGATACTCAAACGAATAATATCCGTCCCCGTCGGGTGTACGCAAATTAATATCGTCCTTTTCAAGCAGTACAGTTTCTGTTGTTGTGCCTTTATTATTTACTGCGTCACTGTTACGGACGCATTTCAGAGATTTAAATTCAGCTCCGTCCTGAAGCTTGAATTTTACCGTAACCTTATTGCCCGAGTTGATTTTCTTGCTTTCGCCGTTATTAACAGTTATGCTGCCGTCCTCATTTACAAGCTTAGCAGAGGAAAATCCGTTTCCTTTTGTTTGTAAATGTGCATTCTGCTGATAGGTATCATTTTGATTAGTCAGAATAGCAGAGTATTTGTAAATGTCACCGCCTTTATCCGACTGGAATTTTTCAAGACTGACATACTCGTTTTTCATCTCTGTACCCGAAATTGCCTCTGAACCGTAAATAAGATAAAGCTCTCCGTATGAGGTACTAACGGAACTGCTGTGTGAAATATTACGATAACTTGAGGTCAGAAAATAGAAAACAGTGTCATCATTTTTGCTCGTCAAATAATCTGCAAGG
>CAMKNF010000127.1 GCA_946414115.1 uncultured Ruminococcus sp.
AGAACAACAGCAGGAATACAGCGAACAGTAATCAGCAAAAATTGGATTCGACTGCGAAAAAGGAACCGAAACAACGATATAGAGAAAAGGGAGGTAAAAGCACATTGCTGTTTAGACTTAAACAGCGTACAGACATTGTTTAAACTTGGATATGGAAAATTTTCTGAATATATGATACAATTTAATGTATATAAAATTTGCAAGTAAATGGATATTTCTTTTTATCAGGGAAAGAGAGGTGAGATATATGACAAAATCCATTAATAGGAATAAAAATACCGCAATAATTGTTGTGTTGTTGATTGTTTGCGCTGTCGTTTTCCGCATTTTAGGAAATAACGGTATTTATCCTATAACTCTCGGAATGTTACGCACTTTTATCTATATCGGTCTGTATATCGGGTGGGGTATTTCCGTCAGTAAGCGGATTGTTCAGGCACAGGTGCGCCGTAATCTGGTTGCTGTAGCTTTACTTAATGTTTTTTGGTTTGTCATAAGGTCAATGAAATATTATTTTGTATATGATCCCGCTTTGTCAAGACAGCTATGGTATTGGTACTATTTTCCGATGCTTTTCATTCCGCTTTTTTCCGTATTTGTTTCAATGTCACTGGGTAAGCCGGAAAATTACCGTCTGCCAAAATGGACATCGCTTTTATATATTCCTACCGTGCTTTGCTTTCTTTTGGTAGTGACAAACGATTTCCATCAGCTTGTTTTTGATTTTCCTGCCGGAGAAGTATGGTCAGACAAGAATTACGACTATGTTTTCGGATACTTTCCTGTAATTGGTTGGGAAATCATCTGCTCCTTGACATCATTTACTATTATGGTAATCAAATGCCGATTATCTCAAAGGAAAAAATATCTGCCGCTTAGTTTGCTTTGCATATGCATTGTATATGCTATTATCTATGCAAGCGGTGCCGAGTGGATGCGAATTATCGGCGGAGATCTTACTGCGGTTCAGTGCCTTATGTTTACGGCAATACTGGAAAGCTGTATCCAATGCGGTCTGATACAGACAAATACGGGATATGATTCACTGTTTGAAGCCGGAACCTTCAAAGCGCAGATTTCCGATACCGACTATAATATCCGATACACTTCTGCCAATTCACCACAGCTTTCGGAAAATGTTATGCGGTCGGCAGAAAACGGAGCTGTCAGCCTTGATAAAAATACCGTACTTAAAAGCAATCCAATCGAAGGCGGTCATGTTCTTTGGCTGGAGGATATTTCAGATATAGCCGCTTTGCTCAAAGAGCTTGAGGAAAATAAAGAGACGATTGCAGAAAGCAATCTTCTTGAGCAGGAAAACTATCGTACAAAGCTTAAAATAAATACCCTACAGGAAAAGAACCGTCTGTATGATCTTTTGCAGGTTCAGACTGCGCACCAGATTGATTTGCTTGACAGTCTTTTTGCTCAGTACAATACGGAAACAAATTATGAAAAGCGCCGCAGTCTGCTTGCAAAAATTGCAGTAATAGGCGCTTACATAAAACGCAGGGGCAACTTAATGTTTATCGGCGAGAAATCAGCAACAACCGATACGGCGGAACTGTCGCTGTGCCTTGAAGAATCCTTTGCAAATCTTGAGCTTATGGGCGTAGAGTGCGCTATTGATATTCCCGGTAACAATAAGATTGATACAACGGATGCCATTCGTGTGTATGACTTTTTTGAATCAGTGACGGAAGCCGCCATAGATGATATGCGTTCAGTCTGGCTGAAAGCCCGCAGTCTTAAAGATTCTGTCGTCTTTCATCTGGAAGTGGAGTGCGAAAGTCTGCTTGATGATTTTTCCGAGCTTGCAGAAAGCAGTCATTTTGAGTACGGCATATGGCGTTTTACGCTCCGAGCAAAAAAGGCAGGTGACCGGTCGTGACTACCTTTTATCAGGCGTCGTCAGCAGAGCAATCCTTGCTTCTGGTTTGTCTTTTCTTTTTGCTGATTGTAAATTTGTTTTATTTAATTGTTTCTCGTTACAGATTTCAAAGTAAATGTAACAGATATCTAAATGTCGGTCTTTTCCTGATTCTGTTTGCACTGATATCAATATTGGGAGAAGCGTTGATGAAAATTAATATACAACAGCCGTACGAAATCCTGCTGCCGTTGCCGATGTGGCTGCTGTGGTGCATTGTCGGAGTATCAAGTGTACTACTGATTTGTGAAGCTGTGGTCGAATATCGTCAAAGAGGCAAAAATCTCAGCCACAGTTTTGTCAAGCAGGCAATAGATACTCTTCCTGACGGAATTTGTTATTTTGCTCCGTCAGGTGCTGTCAAACTGTGCAATCTTCAAATGCATCGCCTGTTTCGCAGTCTGGCGCAAAGCGATATGCAGTCATTCAAAGAATTACAGGAAGCTTTGGAGGAGTGCGATACAAAAAGCGGTATTATCAGGCTCTCCGATGTCAGACAAACTTATCTTTTCCCGAACGGAAAGGCATGGCGTTATTCTCAGACAGATATAACTGCTTGTGACGGCGTTGTCTATACAGAGGTCATATTTTCCGATGTGACAGAGCTTTATGAAAAGAATCTGAAACTAAAGGAGCAGACCATACAGCTCGAAAAAATATCACGTGATTTAAAGGTTCTTTCGGACAATGTTTCAACTATGACTAAGGAAAAGGAGTTACTGGCGGCTAAAACAAGATTGCATGACCGTATGAGCGCAGGGATAATTGCAATGATGCGTCAGATTTTGAAGCAGGAGCAGACTACGGAAGAAACCGCTGACGCAGTAAGTCTGTTTCAAAAAGCAGTAAGCGCAATTAAAAATGATAATGAATATCCATTGGAACGTGGCGAGCTTGCAGAATTTATGCGTGACGCCGATACAATCGGTGTAAAAGTAGAGCTTAACGGAGAATTGCCGCAACAGCAAGAGCAGCACAGGGTGTTTTTGATGCCTTACAAACAGCGTTCGTCATGCCGATGCAACAATTCTCAAAATTGATATACAGGAAGATGACAATTGCTTTTCAATACGAATCACAAACAACGGAGAACCTCCCGAAAGTAAAGTAATGCCCAAAGGCGGACTGCTGAATCTTTACAACCATATTACTAATCTGGGAGGCACTATGGAAATACAGTCAAATCCTGTCTTTGCACTGACAGTGACCGTACCGAAATCAAAGGAGGGAACAGAATGAAGCAGGTGCTAATCGTAGAGGATCAGCGTATGCCACGTGAAAATATGGAGCGGATAATCTCTGACAGCACAAGCTATGAGCTTGCCGCAAGCATAAGTAGTGCAGAGCTTGCCGTTATAAAATGTCAGCGACAGCATATCGACCTTGTCCTGATGGATGTATGCACAACAGGCAGTAAGGACGGAATTGACGCCGCCGCAGAAATCAAAAAGCAGTTTCCGAGCATAAAAATTATTATCGTGACATCTATGGTCGAGGTAGGCTATCTCGACCGTGCCAAAGCCGCAGGAGCAGACAGCTTCTGGTACAAGGATGTAAGCCGTGAAACGCTGATTGACGTGATTGACCGTACAATGTCGGGAGAACATATTTTCCCCGATAAATCACCTGTTGTACAATTAGGTCACGCCAGCAGCGCCGAGTTTACGGCAAAGGAAATAGAAGTGCTTCGACTTGTATGCGACGGACTGGAATACAGCGAGATTGCAGAGAAGCTGTGTGTATCCGTCAATACGGTAAAAACGCACGTTTCGCATATTCTGCAAAGAACAGGCTATTCGAACAAAACACGTCTTGCTATTGCTGTTACCAACAAAAAATTCATTATTCCAAGCATTCCCGAGGATAATGAATAACTTATACTTATACTAAAACCCCGAGTTTTTAATAAATTCGGGGATATTTTTTTGGAAAAATTATGAAAAATCACCCATATGGGTGATGTGCAATCCAAAAGTTGCCTGTATAATAAAAGTGACAAATCAATATAACAGGAGGTGCTTCAGAGAGGAGAGTCATTGCATATATGTATATGACTCGGATTTAAGAACATAATCTCGCTCAGGGAACAACCGCAGAAACGACCTATAAGGTCAAAATCAGATTAAAAATATTTAACTTAACGGAGGTATTCAAATGAAAAAGTTTCTGATTTTAATGATAAGCATAGTGATGGTATTTTCATTAGCCGCATGCGGCGGCAGCTCGGAAAGCAGCAATGCCTACAATCTCGATATGAAGTCCACAGAGGCGCAGCCTATGAGTACTGAAAGAGCAAGTGCTGAAGTACTCAGAGAAACTGCTCAAACCTACTTCGGCGGCTTGAACTACTTTGAAGGCAGTGAACAGGAAAACCTGACATACAATGATGTTAAGGAGCACATCGGAGTAGACGCGTCAGAGTACCGCTATGACGATACCCAGCAGGCTGAGCTTTATATTTGGTATGTTGACGGCGATGACAAAGCTTCGCTGAATGTATGGTTTGTTGACGGCAAGCTGAATGCCTGCGGAGCCATAAACATATAATTTAAACTACAACAATATATTATTTGGAGGCTTGCTTCGGCAAGCCTCTTTCCGAAATTATTATAAGATTTGAATAAATTAAGAGGGAGGTGGTTTAATGAAGAGAGTCGTTGTAGATATGCAAAACGCCTTGTTTGCTGACGCCATAGCAACTGCTTTGCGGAATTTTGATTTGGATTTTGAGGTTTTTCCGAGTGAAAGTCCCGACAAAACAGCGGATATGTGCGCCGATACACAAGCGAATGTTCTGATTATGGAGGTCACAGCCTGCACACCGTGGAAAATTGAAGAGCGAATGAAAATCCGTGACAAAGTAAAATCATATTGTCCCGATTGTAAAATCGTTTTAGTGGTAGATGAAAATACCGAGAAAAAATTAGCAGATAAGGTTCGCCGAGCGAAAAAAGACGGACTTATTGATAATTTCCTTTACGGTTCGGTATCTGCTACGTATCTGTCGGCGGTTATTGATACTCTCTGATAAAACAGAGAAGAACACAGAAACATAAATAATACTTTTGAGGTGAATTTTTATGAAAACAAAAATAACAAAAAGAGTAATAAGCATATGCCTTAGCTTGCTTATCTGTATTTCAGCTTTGCCGCTTTCAATGCTGTCGGCAAGTGCGGCTGAATACGATATAACTATCCGCAATGTAGTTTACCCTCGCCCCGGTGCTGTACCGCAAGCTGATATTAAAAAAGAAAGCGTCAGTCAATATAATCTCTACGGCTGGGCTTGGATGGGTAATGACGATACGGTGGCTATGGGACCCGACGAAAAGTTTAAAGATTTTTTTTCTTTGGTTTTAGGTAGTTCGGGTGACTTCTACTATGAATTAGATACCTTCACCGACACCGTAAGCTACAACTTGTCGCTTATGTTTGTTCTCAAGGACAAAATTGTTATTTCCGGAGTCGAATGTGATGTAGTCTTCTATGATGAAAACAACACTGTGCGGGGAGTAACTCAGGGTATGTTTCTGCCCGTAAAATACGCAAGAACACAGGCAGAGGAAGTGGGCATAGCTTTACCGGAAGACCTTACCGATAATGATACCATTATGGTATGTTCGACAAGCAGTATGATGTGTTGTCCTGAAGACCATATTCATATACAAGGTCAATATAGTTATGACGACAACGGTCATTGGCGTGAAT
>CAMKNF010000128.1 GCA_946414115.1 uncultured Ruminococcus sp.
CACCGAGATCTACACTCTTTCCCTACACGACGCTCTTCCGATCTGGTGAGGTAAGAGCTCACCGGAGGCAGGGAGACCTGTCTGCCGTGTAAACCCTATTTGAAGCAACACCGTGGTAGGACATATACGCTTGCTCGGCGTGTCCTTTGGAGGTGGCATCGAGCAGTTTCGGCAACGGACTGCCAAGATAGATGGCTGTTCACGACAGAACCCGGCTTACAGACGCAGTCGCACAAAAGCACCTTGTAACTTATTGGTTACAGGGTGCTTTTGTATTACTTATTGTTTTTATTAATGATTTCTTCTGCGCATTTAATTCCGTCAACTGCGGCTGAAATAATTCCTCCTGCATATCCTGCACCCTCACCGCATGGATACAGACCTTTAATTTTAATGCTTTCAAGCGTTTCGCTATTTCGCAAAATGCGTATGGGGGAGGAGCTTCTTGTTTCAACACCTGTCAGAACAGCGTCAACATAATCAAATCCGTTTAACTTTTTGCCCATATCCTTAATTCCCTGTTTCATTGAGTCTGCAATATAATCGGGAAGAATTGTGTTTAAATCACTTAATTCATAACCGGGGTAGATGCTCGGTTTAACTTCACCGAGATGTGTGCTTTTAGTGTTATCTAAAAAATCCTCAACCCTCTGAACAGGCGCATTGTAGTTACTTCCACCAAGCTCAAATGCTCTCTTTTCAAGCTCACGCTGAAAATACATTCCTGCAAGAGGACTGTCAGAATTAAAATCATCGGGTGATACTCCGACAAGCAATGCGGAGTTTGAGTTAATTTCATCTCTTGCGAACTCGCTCATACCGTTTGTTACAAGCATATTTTCTTCACTTGACGCATTGACAACCTTTCCGCCGGGGCACATACAGAATGTGTATACACCTCTGCCGTTTGGCAAATGAGTGTTCAGTTTATAGCTTGCCGCACCGAGGCTTTTGTTTCCTGCAAATTTGCCGTATTGCGAACGGTCTATGTTTTCACGCAGATGTTCAATTCTCGCTCCGACTGAAAATGACTTTGCTTCAATCGGAATGCCCTTGTCAAACAGCATTTCAAACGTATCTCTTGCACTGTGACCGATTGCAAGAATAACATTGTCGGTTTCAATTATGTCGGTTTTACCCTGTTTTTCGACAATAACGCCTGTAATTTTTCCGTCTTTCGTGTTAATTCCTGTCAGCTTTGTTTCAAAAAGCACAGTGCCACCGAGAGCAATAATTTTTTCACGAATATTTTTTACAGTGATTTTAAGTTTGTCTGTACCGATATGCGGTTTGGCATTGTAAAGAATTTCATCGGGTGCACCGTGCTTAACAAATTCTTCAAGCACCTTTCTCTGACGCATGTCTTTTGTACCCGTATTAAGCTTTCCGTCCGAGAATGTTCCTGCTCCGCCTTCGCCGAACTGAACATTTGATGAAGTATCAAGCTTTCCTGTAAGCCAGAATTTCTGTACGTCATCGTGTCGTCTGTCAACGTCACGTCCACGCTCAATAAGAATCGGTTTTGCTCCGCTCTGTGCAAGAATGAGTGCGGCAAAAAGTCCTGCGGGTCCCATTCCGACAACAACAGGTGAAGTACCGCTTTTCCATTCCTTTGTATCATATTTATAAGGAGTTACCTTAACAGCATTTTTACATTTTTTCAGCACTGAATTTTCATTAACATTAAGTTCAACGTCAATTGAACACAAAAAGTAAATATTATCTTTCTTTCTTGCATCAACAGAACGCCTGAAAATAGATACTGATTTAACAGCTTTTTTATCAACACGCAATTCATTAGCCGCTTTTTTAATGATTACTTTATCACTGTAGTCAAGCGGAATATGAACATTGTTAATTCTAATCATAAGTTTTCACCTGCCGTAAGTCCGCTTGCAAATGCAAAGTGCAGATTATATCCTCCGCATTCACCGCAAAGGTCGATTGCTTCTCCGCAAACGTAAAGATTTTTCACAATTTTACTTTGCATAGTTTTTTCATCGATTTCACAACCATTCACACCGCCGAGAGCACATTGTGCCTGCTCAAATCCGCAGTTTTCAATAACAGGAAAGCGCATATTTTTAATTATTCTTACAATATTTTCAATATCACTGTCTGAAATTGTACTGCATTTTCTTGAAAAGTCCGTAACTTTGCTTTCTTTAAGAACAGCCTGTCCGAGTCTTTTCTGCAAAATACCTGTTAAAAGATTATCAATTGTCAAATCGGAAAACAATTTTTTGTTATTATAAAGTAATGAGTTTAATTCTCTGTCGGTAATATCAGGCAGTAAATCAAGAGAAATTAAGAAATCTTTTTTAGTATAAAGCGAAAGATTAAAGATGCAAATTCCGGAAAGCGAGTTGTCGGTAAACTGCACTTCTCCGATTTCTTCCTTAACAAATTTCCCGTTTTTGTCAAAAAGCACAGCTTTAGCGGTTGCTCTGATACCTTTAAGTGACTTAATTACATCCGATTTTACCTTTATGGGACAAAGAGCAGGGGAGAATGGAATAAAAGAATGACCTAAATTTTTTAGATAATCAGCGGAGCTTGAATTTCCGCCGAGCTTCGGAGCAGCCTTTGAGCCGTTAGCAATCACAAGTTTTTTAGCAACGAACTCGTTTCCATTTGTTTTAACAGAAAAATTATTACCGTTTTTTCTTATACTTCTAATATTTTCACCGCAGAATATTTCAACATTCAGTCTGTCACAAGCAAATCTCAACACATCAAGCACCGCACTTGCCTGTTTGCAAAGAGGATAGTATCTTCCATCGTTGTCGCAGAAGGTCAGCAGACCGAGATTTTTAAAAATATCAAGCAATTTTTTCGTATTGTATTTTTCAAAAACAATGTTGCTCTGATTTTTAAACGAGCCGCAGTAATTCTCAATGGTAATGTTGTTGTGTGTAAGATTGCATCTGCCGTTACCTGTAGACGGAAGTTTTTTACCGACTCTATCGTTTTTCTCAATTATTGCCACGGAAATGTTTTTATTTTTCTGTTTAGCACTTATTGCGCACATCAGTCCCGATGCACCGCCGCCGATAATTACAGCGTCATAATTGTTTGATTTTTGCATAATTTCTCCTAAAAAACAAGGGCAGCAACAGCCGCCCTAAATATTTGTTTTATGATTTCGGTGCAAAAAGGAAGCTGATTCCGCCGAACAATCCCATACTTGCCAAAGCCATAATAACACCTGCAATCAGAACGCCAAGCATAACGGCGATTACACTCTTTTTAAATCCCATATCTAGAAAGCTTGCGGCAAGCGTTCCTGTCCATGCGCCTGTTCCGGGAATCGGTATTCCGACAAACAGCATAAGTGCAATGAAAAGACCTCTGCCTGCTTTTTTCTGAAGCTTTTTGCCGCCTTTTTCTCCTTTTTCAATGCAAAAAGTAAAGAATTTACCGATATATTTTTTGTCCTTACCCCAGATAAGAACCTTTCTTGCAAAAAAGTAGATAATCGGTACAGGGAGCATATTGCCGATAATACAGATTATATATGAAATAACGGGGTCAAGTCCCATTCCTACAGCTACGGGAATAGCACCTCTGAGCTCAACAATAGGAATCATAGAAATTAAAAACACAATTAAGTAGTTCAGAAACATAGTAACTCCTTTACAAACGCTTGATTAATAAAATATAAATATTGCAAAACAAAGTTAGTATAACAGAAAAACGAAGATTTTTCAATACTTTAGGAATATAAAACTCAATATTTTAAGTCCACTATTTATCGACTAATTTATACATATTGATAAATTAGCTGTACCTGCATTGACAATATATTTATTTCCTGTACAATATACAGAGGAGTGATGATATGAAAAAGAGTCAGACTTCAATGCGTTTTCGTGTAATTATTTTCATTCTCACCGCAGGAATGATTGCATTTGCATTTATCCATTCATCTATGCCTGCCGATTTGTCCGGAGAGGAAAGCGAAAGCGTAATGGCTGTTTTACAATATATACTTGATTTTCTTGGATTCAGTGCAGAGTTAACCGACCATATTGTCCGCAAAGCCGCACATTTTGCTGAATATACGGCAATCGGTATGTTGCTTGTAAGTTGTGCTTATTCATTTTCAAGAACGAAGCCGTACAGATATTACTCGCAGATTCTTTTTGCCGGACTTGCAACTGCTGTTATTGATGAAACAATCCAGCTTAATGTAGCAGGCAGATCAGGACAGATAACAGATGTATTGCTTGACTTTTCGGGCGTAATCACCGGAGCGGTTTTTATGCTTTTAGTTTATATGATATATCGGAAGATAAGGAAAATAAAATAGTTTTTAGGCAGATTACAGAGATGTGTTTCTGCCTTTTTAGTGTGAAGGGAAGATAGGATTATGGAAAAAGCCAAGGAAGTAAAAGCTGAAAATAAAATGGGCACAATGCCGATGACAAAGTTGATTTTGTCAATGTCATTGCCGGCAATATTCTCAATGACAATTCAGGCAATGTACAACGTTGTAGACAGCATCTTCATCGGACAGTACGACTTAAACGGACTTACTGCAATGTCGTTTGCATTTCCTCTGCAAATGTTACTTATTGCAGTAGCAGTCGGAACAGCAGTTGGTGTAAACTCGCTTGTTTCAAGAAAATTAGGTGAGAAGAACTTTAAAGAAGCAGATTCCGCCGCCACTCATGGTCTGTTGACTTGCATTGTAAGCTATCTGTTCTTCCTGATTCTCGGCTTATTTGTGTCAACCCCGTTTATTAATGCTTACAGCAGTAATGAAAAAATTGTAGAATACGGAGTACAGTATCTTACGATAGTTTTGTGCTTTTCGTTCTTTGCAATTGTTCAGATAATGATTGAAAAAACCTTACAGGCAACAGGAAATATGATATTCCCAATGCTTTTTCAGCTTGTAGGTGCAGGTGTAAATATTATTTTTGACCCGCTTCTTATTTTCGGAGTCGGATTTTTCCCTGAATTAGGCGTAATGGGTGCGGCTATTGCAACTGTGTTTGGACAATTCTGCGGAATGGTGTTCTCGGTAATTGTTCTTTTCTGCAAAAAGCACGAGGTTAAAATTTCCTTTAAGAATTTCAAAATCAACTTTTCAACACTTAAAAATATTTATGCAGTCGGACTCCCGTCAATTATTATGCAGTCAATCGGTTCAATTATGATAATCGGACTTAATGGAATTTTGGCTGCGTCAGAGGCTTCGGTAACCGTTCTCGGAATTTACTACAAACTGCAAAGCTTTGTATTTATGCCTTGCTTTGGACTTAATCAGGGCGTTATGCCGATTATCGGATATAACTACGGTGCACGGAATAAGAAACGTTTGTATTCTGCTCTCAAGCACGGAATCGTAATTGCCGTTATAATAATGACAGTCGGTACTGTGCTTATGTGGACTATCCCAGATGTTCTTATTTCTATGTTCGGAGGAACAGATGAAATTATGAGCATAGGTGTGTCTGCATTCAGAATAATAAGCTTGTGCTTTATTCCTGCCGCCGCAGGTATTCTTTTTACAACACTGTTTCAGGCGGTCGGCAAGGGAATACGCAGTCTGCTTATGTCTTTCTGTCGTCAGCTGGTATTGATTCTTCCTATAGCATACTTTATTTCTGTAGTATTTGATTTGTCAGTG
>CAMKNF010000129.1 GCA_946414115.1 uncultured Ruminococcus sp.
GGTCGGAGCGTCGGAAAGCGACCTCGTTTTCGGCATTGTAGCCGAGGAAATGGGCGTTATCGTTGCAATTACGCTTGCGATTGCCGTAGGTGCACTCGTGATTTACGCACGTGCAATCACCACACGAAGCAGAAGCACATTCTATTCGATTTCAGCGTGCTGTGCGGCAGGCTTGCTTGTTGTTCAGCTTTCACTAAATGTTTTCGGCGCAACCGATATTCTCCCGCTTACAGGCGTTACGTTCCCGTTCATAAGTGCCGGCGGCTCGAGCATTATGGCTTGCTGGGGTCTGATTGCGTTTATCAAGGCGGCGGACGAGAGGACGTATGCTGTTAAAAGATAGTGTATTTAATGAGGAATTAGGAATGAGGAATTAGGAATTAGGAATTAGGAATTAGGAATTAGGAATGAGGAATTAGGAATTAATGGTCGGTCGAGGCACTCAACCACAATTCCACAACTTCACACTTCACACTTCACACTCAAAAAAAGGAGGCGTTTATTTGAAAAGAGTACTACGGCGAAGCACATTAATTTTTATACTTACTCTTGCATTCATAGGCGGAATGGGTTACCTTACGTTTCAGCTTATTATGAACGCCGACGACTGGGTTGACCAGCCGTACAATGCCCACATTTCGGGCAGCGGCGGTCTTGCGCAGGCAGGCGCAATCTATGACAGAAACGGTGAGGTGCTTGCACAAACCGTTGACGGCGAGCGTGTATATAATGAAAACGCAAGCGTGAGGAAATCACTCCTTCACGTTGTTGGCGACAACAGTCTGAATATTTCAACGGCGGCGCAGAGTATGTACCGTTCCCAGCTTTCGGGCTACAGCCTTTTATGGGGATTGAATATGCCCCAATCACTGCGCACATCAAGTGATATGAAGCTCACTGTTGACGCAAAAACCTGTGCGGCGGCTTATGACGTGCTTTCAAGCTACGACAAAAAGGGCGCCTGCGTAATATACAACTACAAAACGGGCGAGGTAATCTGCTCGGTCAGCACAAAGGGCTATGACCCGCAGGCTCCTCCCGAAATTACAAAAGAAAACGAAAGCGAGTACGAGGGCGTTTATCTTGACAACGTGCTTTCCTCGTCATACACACCCGGCTCAATTTTCAAAATCGTTACAGCTGCGGCGGCAATTGAAAATATCCCCGATATTTACGAGAGAACGTGGACGTGCACAGGCAGTGAGGAAATCGGCGGCAGTGACATAACCTGCGTTGAACCTCACGGAACAATGGACTTCAAGCAGGCTATGGCACATTCGTGCAACGTAGTTTTTGCAGAGCTTGCGGTTGAGCTTGGCGCAGATACAATGAATAAAACTGCCGAGAAAATCGGCATAAATATGTCGTTCGAGGTTGACGGAGTTAAAACCGCAAAGGGACACTACGACGCTTCAAAGGCTAACACCAATCAGCTTGCCTGGTCGGGCGTAGGTCAGTACGACAACGAAGTCAACCCTATGCAGATGGCGATAATCTGCGGCGCAATTGCAAACGGAGGAAAGGCGACTAATCCGACTCTTGTTGAGGACGGAGCGGCTTCGATTCTTTCGGCAATCGGTATCAACAAAAGCGGTAACGGCAGAGAGATGTTCAGCAAGGATACAGCCGCACAGCTTGATGAAATTATGAGATACACAATAACCGACTATTACGGTGACAATCTGTTCGGCGGTCTGACTGTCTGTGCCAAGACGGGTACGGGCGAAGTCGGCGACGACAAAGAGCCGAACGGCTGGATGGTAGGCTACTCAAAGGACGAGGACTGTCCGCTTGCGTTTGCCTGCGTTGTTGAGGATTCGGGTTTTGGCTTTACCTATGCCGCTTCCGTTGTTGAGGCGGCTATGATTCAGGCGGCAAAATCCTTAGGCGCATCGGCGGTAGGTTAATTCGGAATTAATTAAACGGAAACGTTTGTGTGATGAATTTATGTTCATATACAGGCAACGTTTCGGGCGACCACATAGGGTCGCCCCTACGGAGTAACCCTGATTGCAATTATATACTGTAGGGGCAGCCCTGCGTGGCTGCCCGATATAAAAACGAAAACGTTTCCTTTACAGCCGTAGGGACACTCACTCCGTGTCCGCTTTGCAGTAACAACGGAAATATAAGTAAAAATACATACACATACACAGAAAGGAAAATCATAATGAATTTTTTGAAAGCTATGTTTGGCAACTACAGCAAGCGAGAGGTCAAGCGTGTACAGCCGATTTGCGACAAGGTGCTTGCTCTTGACGACAAGTACGCCGCAATGAGCGAAAGCGAGCTGAAGAACCAGACTGCAATATTAAAGGAACGCCTTGCAAACGGCGAAACTACAGACGATATTCTCCCCGACGCATTTGCCGTATGCCGTGAGGCAGGCTACAGAGTGCTTGGTATGAAGCACTACCCTGTTCAGGTTATCGGCGGAATCGTTCTTCATCAGGGACGTATCGCCGAGATGAAAACAGGTGAAGGTAAAACCCTTGTTGCTACCCTCCCCGCATACCTCAACGGTCTTACAGGCAACGGCGTTCATATCGTTACCGTCAACGACTACCTCGCTCGCCGTGACTCCGAGTGGATGGGCAAGCTCTACAGATACCTCGGTCTTACCGTAGGTCTTATCACTCACGAGATTGACAACGAGCAGAGAAAGGCGGCTTACAACGCCGACATTACATACGGAACAAACAACGAGCTGGGCTTTGACTACCTGCGTGACAATATGGTTGTTTACAAGGAACAGAAGGTTCAGCGTGAACACGCATTCGCAATTGTCGATGAGGTTGACTCAATCCTCATTGATGAGGCGAGAACTCCACTTATCATTTCGGGTAAGGGCGACAAGTCAACCGACCTCTACGAAAGAGCAGACGCTCTTGCAAAGACTCTCAAAATCCAGCGTTTTGCCGAGCTTGACTCCAAGGAGGATATGGAGGAGTACTACGAGGAGCACGGCATCGACTACGTTGTTGACGAAAAGCAGAAAACTGCAACTCTTACACAGAGCGGCGTTAAGAAAGCCGAGGAATTCTTCGGCATAGAAAACCTCACAGACCCCGAAAACCTCACAATTCAGCACCACGTAAATCAGGCTATCAAGGCTAACGGCGTTATGAAGCTTGACGTTGACTACGTTGTAAAGGACGGCGAGGTTATCATCGTTGACGAATTTACAGGTCGTCTTATGTACGGCAGACGTTTCAACGAGGGACTTCATCAGGCGATTGAGGCAAAAGAGGGCGTAAAGGTTCAGAGCGAAAGCAAAACGCTTGCAACAATCACGTTCCAGAACTACTTCAGACTTTACAAAAAGCTTTCGGGTATGACGGGTACTGCTCAGACAGAGTCCGAGGAATTTCAGGAAATCTACAAGCTTGACGTTGTTGAAATTCCGACAAACAAGCCTGTTATCCGTAAGGACTTGCCCGACTCGGTTTACAAGACCGAAAGAGGAAAGTTCAACGCAGTTATCGACAGAATCTGCGAGGCTCACGAAAAAGGTCAGCCGGTGCTTGTCGGTACAATTTCAATTGAGAAGTCGGAAGTCCTTTCAAAAATGCTCAAGAAGAGAGGCGTAAAGCACAACGTACTCAATGCTAAACAGCACGATAAGGAAGCCGAGATTGTCGCTCAGGCAGGTAAGCTCGGAGCGGTAACAATCGCAACGAATATGGCAGGCCGTGGTACGGATATTATCCTCGGCGGTAACGCTGAGTATATGGCAAAGGCTTCAATGCGCAAGCAGGGCTTCCCCGAGGAGCTTATTGAGGAGGCAACAGGTTACGCTGAAACCGAGGATGAGGAAATCATCAACGCAAGAAAGACGTTCCGGGAGCTGAACGCTAAATATAAAGAGGAAATCAAGGACGAGGCAGAGCAGGTACGTCAGGCAGGCGGTCTTATGATTATCGGTACCGAACGTCACGAGTCAAGACGTATCGACAACCAGCTCCGTGGACGTTCGGGACGTCAGGGCGACCCCGGCGTAAGCCGTTTCTTCCTGTCAACAGAGGACGACTTAATGCGTCTGTTCGGCGGCGACAGAATGAAGCTTATGATGGAGCGTATGAACGTTGACGAGAATATGCCGATTGAGAACAAGATGCTTTCAAGCATTATCGAAGGCTCACAAGAGAAGGTTGAGCTTCGCAACTTCGGAATCCGTAAGGACGTTCTCCAGTATGACGACGTTCTTAACCGTCAGCGTGAAATTATCTACGGTCAGCGTGACCAGGTGCTTAACGGCGAGGACTTGCACGAAACAGTGCTTAAAATGCTTGAGGATACAATCGACACATCAATCAAGCACTACCTGCCCGAAGGACCCAAGGAAAACTGGAACTATCCGAGCCTTGTTGACTACTACAAGGGTTGGATAATCACAGATGATGAAAAGTACGATTTGAGTCTTGATGACCTCGAGGATATGGAAGCTGACGAAATCAAGCAGATGATTGTTGACGACGCACTCGCACTTATGAAGGAGAACGAGGAGCTTTTGCCGCCTGAAACAATCCGTGAGATGGAGCGTGTATATCTTCTCAAGAGCGTTGACACCTACTGGATGGATCACATCGACAATATGGATCAGCTCAAGGCAGGTATCAGACTGCGTTCCTACGGTCAGCACGACCCTGTTGTTGAGTATCGTATCGAGGGCTTTGATATGTTCGATGAGATGATTGAGAACATCCGTGAGGACACAGTAAAGCTTATGCTTATAATGCCCAAGCGTGTTTATGAGGTGCAGAAGCGTCAGGAGGCAATTGAGGCGGCAAGAAAGGCGGCTGAAAAGCAGGCTGCGGCGGCACATCAGGTAATGCTCAACAACGGCGAGGAAAAGCCGAAGCCGAATGCGGTTGAGGTTGCACTGAAGCGTGAACAGGTTGCAAAGCCCACACAGACATCTTCCGACGGAACAGACACCGCCAACAAGACGGTCAGAAAGGGCAAGAAAATCGGAAGAAACGACCCGTGTCCCTGCGGCAGCGGCAAGAAGTACAAGAAGTGCTGCGGCAGAGATGAATAATCAATTTACAATTTAAAATATGTAATTATTAAAAGCGCTGTCCTGTATGGGGCAGCGCTTTTTTGCGGTAAAACGTTAAATGGTTAAATAAACAGCAAAATAGTATTAATAAATCATTGGTAAAAATGACTAATAAGTATTAGATGTATGTAAAGAAATTGTAAAATGAAAAGACAAAAATTGCGTTTTTGTAAATAATAAAGGCAATATTGGCGTAATGTTGTCGCAATTAATCAAATATTTCAATAAATTATCCCTTTAAAAAATAAAATTTTGCCACGAAAAAACGCTTTGAAAATTATGTTAATTATTACCAAAAAATAATTTACTATTTGTTTATATTGCGACTTTAATAAAGCAATAAAATATTATATAATTAGTTCAATTCCGCATTAACTTAATTTATCAGCCTGAAAATAAGTGTAGATAAAGTGACAATCAAAATAGTTTAAAAACTATACCTTATATTTGTATTTATAAAGTTTATAAAGGAGAGACACAAATGAGAGCTATTTTTATAGCAACCGGTGCTTACGGAAAGGAAGTGAGAACAGGTGTTTAAGGCAATCAGAAAAGCAGG
>CAMKNF010000130.1 GCA_946414115.1 uncultured Ruminococcus sp.
ATACTTGATGGTGACTGGAGTTCAGACGTGTGCTCTTCCGATCTCATATAGTTTGCGTCACTGTCCCAGTTGTTGAAATCACCCACAACGGAAACCGAAAGAGCATTCGGTGCCCATACTCTGAAAACAACACCTGTTCGGTTGTCCCAATTCACAAAATGAGAGCCAAAAAACTCATATGCGTGAGCAGATTCACCCTGCAGAAACTGGTCGAGAGGGGGTCTTTCATCGTTCAATTTAAAAGCCATAATATACCTCTTTTCATACTTAAAGTTTTACTGATTCAAAACAAATTCACAATAAAAATTGCCGTTTATGTACATCAGTATAATTATCCATCTATAGTATAATATATTTTTACCAAATATACAAGGGGTAAAATGTAATTTTATGTAAACAATTTAGACATTTATGTACAAATGTCATACTGCTTAATTGTTTTTCACAGTATTTCGCAACATATAATTATATTTTAACAATTTGCTCTACATAGTCACTTCCGCATCTGCCGACATCATTATATGCCAAAGCGGCTATATCAGTTGCAAGAACGTCTTTTTCAAGTAACTTTGATATATTTGAATCTGATTTCAGCGACTTTGCAACAGATGTGACAACCTTAATGCGGCAGTTTTTTAAAAGCGATGCACCTGTATTGGTAAAGCCGAGAACACGCACGTACTCAATCGGTGTACACTGTAAGCTTTCGGTAATATCAAGCAATGCGCAGGTCATAATTCTGCGCAGTCTTGCGTGAGTGTAGCGTTTTGTTTTAACTGTGGTAATTATTTCTTCAACAGAATTATAATTCTTCACAGCGTCAACAATTCTGTTTTCAAGCCCTTCGTTTACATCAGGCAGTAATCTGAAATCTTTTGCACTCATCATTCTGAACTTATAAAGCATTATGCGTTCAAGATTTTCGGAAAAGGTAATTCTTTGTGCAACTGACGGAACGTACTTTTCGGCATTTTCATCTCGGCGTAGAATACTGCGCACAAGCGAAGCCGAAGCAAATTCGCCATTAGCCTTTTCGCTGTCGTGAGCAGTTCCTATTCGTTTGACTGCAAGCGGCTGAATATTGGTATCAGCAAGATTTTTGAGATATTCAACCGCAAGAATATTATTGGGTGAGGACAGAACTTCTGCTGTTTCTTCACCGAAAACCTCGCTGACTGCTGACTGAAGCGCTCGTGGATAGTAATCACCGCTGTTCATTTTTGCGGAAATAAGTTCATTTACCGCAGGATTTTTAACTGCATCCAAAGCTTTTTTCAGGCTGTCAACATTTCCGCTTTCGCAGCCGAAAGCAAGGTAATTTACGCAGTCAAACGATTTTGCAATCTGCACTCCGCCAAAGGCAAAACGCTGTGCGTTTGCAACGGCATAAACAGCAGGAAGCTCCAGAACAAGGTCAACACCGTTTTCAAGAGCTGTTTTTGCCCTTGAAAATTTATCGGTTACTGCCACCTCTCCCCTTTGCGTAAAACTGCCGCTCATAATTGCAATAACAGGTTCATTTGTAAGTTTCTTTGCAGTTTCTGTTAAATACTTGTGACCGTTGTGAAACGGATTAAATTCACTAATAACAGCTACAGCCATAGTTACACCTCGTATTTTTCGCCAAAATATGTAAAAAAGCACTTGAAAACATAAAAACATTGGAGTATTATATATAATGTGTATTATATTATATATCATTTCTTAAATCTAATCAACAAAAGAAGGGATGAACATAAATGAAAATTTTAGTAATTAATGCAGGCAGTTCTTCACTGAAATATCAGCTTATTGATATGACTGACGAAAAAGTGCTTGCAAAGGGTAACTGCGAAAGAATCGGCACTGACGGCGCATTCATCGGATTTAAAACACCCGACGGCAAAAAAATTGAGCGCAAAACACAGATGCTCAACCACACACAGGCATTTGAGGCTGTTAAGAATGCACTTATTGACGCTGAATACGGCGCAATCAAGAGCCTGTCCGAGGTTACGGCAATCGGTCACAGAGTTGTACAGGGCGGTTCATACTTTGATAAATCTGTTCTTGTAAACAACGATGTTATCAATAAAATCAAGGAGCTTGCCCCCCTTGCTCCGCTTCACAATCCTGCGCACATTCAGGGTATTGAGGCTTGCACAAAAGTTTTCGGTGCAAAGGTTCCGCAGGTTGCAGTTTTTGATACTGCATTCCACCAGACAATGCCCGAAAAGGCATTTATGTATGCAATCCCCTATAAGTATTATGAAAAATTCGGTGTTCGCAAGTACGGCTTCCACGGCACTTCTCACCGCTATGTAACGGATAAAATGGCTGACCTTATGGGCAGAAAAAAGGAAGAGCTTAAGCTTATTACCTGCCACATCGGAAATGGCTCTTCAATTACGGCAGTAAAGAACGGCAAGGTAATCGACACAACAATGGGACTTACTCCCCTCGGCGGCTTTATGATGGGCACACGTTCAGGCTCGCTTGACCCGTCGGTTGTTACATTCATTGCCGAAAAGGAACACCTTACACCCGATGAGCTTTCAAAAATTCTCAACAAGGAATCGGGACTTCTCGGTGTTTCGGGCGTTTCATCAGATGACCGTGATGTTTCTGCGGCAGAGGCTGACGGAAATCTCAGGGCACATCTTGCTCACGAAATGCTCTACTATCAGATTGCACAGTACATCGGCAGTTACTACGTTGCACTCGGCGGCTGTGACGGCATTGTATTCACCGCAGGTCTCGGCGAAAATCAGCCTCAGCTTCGTGAAAAGGTTTGCGACTACCTTGCTTGTCTCGGCGTAAAGCTTGACAAGGAGTTCAACGCAAAGGCTATGAGAGGCGTTACCGGTACATTGTCGGCTCCCGATTCAAAAATCAGGGTTGAGCTTATTGCAACCGACGAAGAAATGGTAATTGCAAGAGATACAAAGGCTATTGTTGAAACACTTTAATAAATGAATTTTTTAAGGGTTGGCTCAAATGAACCAACCCTTTTATTTTATTATAACTAATCCCTTATTGAAGTCGAATCTTCCATTACGGTATTTCTTGAATCTCTGAAAAGCAATGAAATACACCATATTGCCGCAAGACCGACAAGAATATAGATGATTCTGCTGACGATTCCCACTTGTCCGCCGAAAAGCCATGCGACGATGTCAAAGCGGAAGATACCGACGCAGCCCCAGTTAAGGCCGCCGATTATAAGAAGCGTCAACGCTATTCTGTCAAGCATTCAAAGTCCTCCTTTAATGATGCTGATAGTAGTGTTGACGCTTTAGGCTCAATTATTCAGTTAAGAGAAAGAAAATTAAAAATCCGCAAATCAAAACGCCGAGTGCGATTACGCAGATTCCGATTATCCGTGTAATCTTAACAGCCTTTTTCAGCTTGAATTTTGAAATCATACTATCCGTCGGAAACGGAAGCAGAATAAGCAGGATTCCGAGTATAAAACAGCTTATCGAAGCTATAACAGTTCCGGGAACCTTTGCAAACGGGAACAGAAACACTCCGACAGGTATTCCGAAAACGCAAATCATATTGACAATCGAAAACAGCTTTTCAAATTTTTCGCTCATTTCGTAAAACTTATTCGTTTTTGCGTGGCACTCATCACAACAGTACTGCTCAAAGTAAGAAATTTCCTTGGCGCAATAATCGCATTTTTTCAACATATACACCCTTTCAAGGTTAATGCAACTATTTTAACACATTGCAGAGATGTTTTCAACTTTTATTGATAAACATTTTCAGCTGATTGCGTGTTTTGTTGAAAAATGATTAATTTTGTGATATTCTTACAGTGCGCAATACACTTTATGTGTGAACAAAGGTATGATTTTATGGAAAATTTTTACATATCGTTAAATGCAGTTCTGCCTATGTTTATTATGCTTTTCATAGGCTTTGCAATACGAAAACTTAATATTCTTAAAGAAAGCTTTCTACCCCCGCTCAACAAGCTTGTTTTTACAGTGTTCTTCCCTTTTTTGATGTTCAACAATATTTTCGGCTCGGATTTCGTGAGCGTATTTAATCCAAAGCTCCTTATTTTTGCAGTCGCTGCGGTTGCGGTAATCTATGTGCTTTCTGTCGGGTTTACGCTGATTGCCGAGAAGTCAAACTACAGCAGAGGCGCAATGATTCAGGCTATTTACCGAAGTAACTTTGTGCTTATGGGAATGCCGATTGTCGAAAACATTTTCGGCGAGGGCAAGCTTGGAATGACTGCGGTGCTTGTAACGGTGATTGTTCCGATGTACAACATTCTTGCCGTAATCACGCTTGAAGTTTTTAGAAGAAACAAAATCGACCTTCTGAAAATTCTGAAAGGAATTGCAACAAATCCGCTTATAATCGGCTCTGTTGCAGGAATTTTAGCCGTTGCACTTAACATAAAACTGCCGCAGGCAATAGACAGCGTTGTTTCCGATATTGCCGGAGCGGCTACGCCGATTGCGCTTATGATACTCGGTGCGTCTGTAACCTTTAAAAGCATTAAGAAATGCCGAAGAAATCTTGTCATTTGCATTTTGGCACGTCTTGTTGCAGTGCCTGCAATTTGCCTTACTGCTGCATCTCTGCTCGGATTCAGAGGAGTTGACTTTGTTTCGCTTATCGGTCTTTTCTGCTCACCCTGTGCAGTATCATCGTTTACAATGTCGCAACAGATGGGAAGCGACTATGAGCTTTCGGGCGCAACGGTTGTGTTCACCTCAATAACGGCGTGTTTTACGATGTTTTTGTGGATTTTCCTTTTTAAACAGCTTAATTTTTTCTAACAGCTACAGCAAAGTCCTCCCGCAAAACGAGAGGACTTTTTTCATTTATCGGCTTTCATTGCCACCATTGAAAGCAATCAAAAATCAACGCCGATTTTTATTCCTATACTGTGTTACAAATACGATTTAATTTCAGTCGCCCTCGGCTTCTGCTATCTCTTTTGTCTTATGAATAGTCCCGTGAGGATGCTTTGGCGGAGCGTAGATTGAATAGATTTTTATCGGACAGTCGCCTGTATTTATAATATTGTGCCACGTACCTGCAGGAACAAAGACAGCGTCGCCTGCACCGATATATTTATGAAAATTCATTTTATCCCTGCAAGAACCCATCTTTACAATTCCCTTTCCCGATTCAATCCGAAGAAACTGGTCGGTGCAGTTATGGGATTCAACTCCTATTTCACCGTTTTTCGGAATACTCATTAAAGTAAGCTGTAAATTTTCGCCCGTCCATAAAGCTGTTCTGAAATTTGTGTTGTTACAGGTTGCGTTCTCGATATTTACAACAAACGGCTCGGGACCGAAGTCAGTCATTGACTTTGCACAGGAACAGTTTATGTTATAATGTCTGTTCATCTGATGATTGTTGTACATAAAATTCCCCTTTCATTTACTGCTACTATCATATGCGAACGGTGAAAACGGGTGAATTATAACTATTTGATTATGTCTTTAGATAAACTATAATTTAGCCGAGTGCCTCGGCGGGCAAATCGAGTGGAAAAGTCAGTTTGTTTGGAAAAATTGCAGCCCGAATTTTAAGTTGATATTTAGGTG
>CAMKNF010000131.1 GCA_946414115.1 uncultured Ruminococcus sp.
CTGGAGTTCAGACGTGTGCTCTTCCGATCTGGTATTTATCCTGATATGATTATGAATCCTCATGGTTTCCCTTCTCGTATGACAGTTGGTAAAATGATGGAATTATTAGCTGGTGATGGTGCTGGTGTTCGCCCTGGCGGCGGCGCTGTGCGTCCAGGTATTTGTGCTGTCGGACCGGACCTCCCGCAGAAATGAGTCCCGGGACCGGGCGGTGCTGACGGCCCAGAACGCGGCGGAGGAAGTGAAAAGCGTCCGCGGGGACTTCGCCCTGGCGGCGGACCTCTACGGCGGCACCTGGAACGGCCAGCTCTGGGGCCCACTGTTATCTGCAATCTTTATTCTTGTTTCTTTATTAGAAAAATTGTCAGATATTGTTCCGTATACTCCTACATCTGAATTTTTTGTAAGATAACCGATTGTATTGTCGGTGAAATAACCGTTCAGACTTCCTGCTTTACCGAAACTGCTTTTTGTTACGCCGTTAATATTTGCATAGACTGCTTCCCCTGAACCGAGTGGCAAAAGCAGGGAAGTATCATTGTCACAAATTCCGTGACCAAGTGCCGCAAAGTAATTTTTATCGGTATCATAATAAGTGATAGTACCAATACCTGCACAGCTGTCCCTGACCCAAGCACCGATAAGATACATTCCTGCAGTGTTTTTTTGTGGCGTTATATTTTTGGTTTCTTCTTTACCTTCTCTTTCAATCTTGAGCGTCAAAGTTCCTCCGTTTGAATTTATTGCCGCTTCCTGCAATGCTTCGTTCGTACAAATAACATCTCCGTTGGCCTCCTTTATAATGTCATTGACTTGTAATCCTCCTTCTTTTGCCGGGCAGATATATCTATTTCCGTCATAATAACTCTCAAGATTGATAATAACTACTCCGTTGTTGTAGAATTTAACACCGAACGGTTGTCCGCCGAGATAAACGCTTTTAGTTTCACTTTCTGTAACTGCTGTTATTTGTGAAAAGCCGAGTAAAATTGCTCCTGTTAAGGCAACTGATAATATTTTTTTAAATTTTTTCAAAAAATCACCTTCTTTCCGTTGCCTTTATTATCGTTTGCATTTATAATATAAGATAAAACAGGCTTTAAAATATTAAAATTTTATTTGGAATTAATCATTTTATCTTTTAGATAAAACCGTGATTTTTTCAAAAAATTTTCACAAAATAAATGATTTTCAATTTTTGAGGTATTTATGGCAGATAATCAAACCGTGCTTAAAGGATTAAGCGAAGAGGAAGTTAGACAAAGAGTAAGTGAAGGAAAGGTAAATATTTCTTCAAATTTAAAAACAAAGTCGATTAAGCGTATTTTTTACGATAACATTTGTACATTGTTTAATGCAATAAACGTTGTTCTGTTTATTGCGCTTTTGGTTGTCGGCTCTTATAAAAATATGCTTTTTATGGGAATTGTACTTGCAAATATCACAATCGGAATTGTTCAGGAAATTCGTTCCAAAATCAGCGTAGATAAACTGACAATACTTTCCGAAAAAAAGGTCAGTGTTCTTCGCAACGGTAAAATTGTTGAAATAAGTAAGGAAGAAATTGTTCTTGACGATATTCTTGTGCTTTCACGAGGCTGTCAGATTCCCGCAGATTGCATTGTTTGTAAAGGTGAATGTAAGATAAACGAGAGCCTGCTCACAGGTGAATCCGATTTAATATTGAAAAAAGAAAACGACGAGCTTCTGTCAGGCAGTTTTATTGCATCAGGAAAATGCTTTGCGAGGGTTAATAAGGTTGGTGCTGAATGCTACGCTGCAAAAATTAACAACGAAGCAAAGTACATAAAGAAAGTAAATTCCCAGATTCTCAAATCTTTCAATTTTATTATTAAGCTTTGCACGTTTGTAATTTTTCCAATAGGTATTTTCTTCTTTTTCCGTCAGTTCGGAATACAAGGCGGAGATATTCAGGGTACTGTTGTCAGCACAGTTGCGGCGATTGACGGAATGATTCCGAAGGGAATGATATTGCTCACGAGTACTGTCCTTGCCGTATCTGTTATCCGAATGTCGTCAAAAAAGGTTCTTGTTCAGGAGATGTACAGTATAGAATCCCTTGCAAGAGTAGATGTGCTTTGCCTTGACAAAACAGGAACGCTGACGACCGATAAAATGAACGTAACCGATATTATTAATTTTGATGTTGATGATAATGAGGTTAAAACTGCACTTGCTTCAATTGTTTCTGCATCAGATGAAATCAATGCAACGCTTTACGCTATTAAAGACTGCGTAGGCGATACAAAACCTCTTAATTGCAGTAAATTCGTTCCTTTTTCTTCCGAAACAAAATGGTCGGGTGGTACATTCTATAACGGAAAATCCTATGTTATCGGTGCGGCTGAATTTGTTTTTCGTGATAAGGAAAAGTATAAAGCTGTTTTTGATGAAATTGAAAAAGTCAGTCAGACCGTTCGCATACTTGTGCTTGCATCATCAGATTGCGCAATAACGGACTCTGAAATTCCGCAAGACCTCAAACCTATGGCTATTGTCCTTATTAAGGATACTCTGCGTGACAATGTAAATGAAACTGTAAATTACTTTAAAGAACAGGGAGTAACGCTGAAGGTGATTTCAGGCGACAGCGTAAAAACCGTAAAGAACATTGCAATTGATACGGGAATAGAGGGCGCTGAAAACGCTGTTGATATGACTACAATTACAAAAGACGAGGAGCTTTTTGATGCCGCAGAAAAATACAACGTATTCGGCAGAGTAACCCCCATTCAGAAGAAAAAACTTGTTATTGCACTGAAAGAGCACGGTCACTCGGTTGCTATGACAGGTGACGGAGTAAATGACGTTCTTGCACTCAAAGAAGCTGATTGTTCTGTTGCAATGGCGTCGGGAAGCGATGCCGCAAGAAACGTTTCACAGCTTGTTCTTGTAAACAATGACTTTGCCTCAATGCCTGATGTTGTGGCAGAGGGACGAAGAACAATCAACAACCTTGAACGCAGTTCTTCGCTATATATGGTGAAAACAATCTATTCGGTAATTCTCTCAATTTTCTTCATATTTTTCCATATGGAATATCCGTTTGAGCCGATTCAGCTTACCCTGATTGGAGCGTTTACAGTCGGAATACCATCTTTTATACTTGCTTTACAGCCCAATAAGAACATAATCAAAGGTAACTTTACATTTAATATAATAGCCAGAGCATTTCCTGCTGTAATCTGCGTAGTTACAAATATTATCAGTGCGGCAATAGTATGCAAATTCATAACATTGCCAACGCCTGAATTTTCAACAATCTGCGTTTATACAACGGCTATTTCTTGTATGCTCCTAGTAATCAGACTTTCTTTACCAATCAATGCCTTACGTGCCGCTATGCTTACTGTCTGTACGGCAGGTGTTGTATTAGGAAGTATCTTCTTCGGTCAGTTCTTCTCATTAGCTCCTTTGAGCTTTAACGGACTTGTACTGCTTGCCATTCTGGTTTCAGCTACAATAGTTATTTTCAATATTCTCTATAATATAGCGCAAAATTTGATTCAAAAATATAAAAACAGAGGTAAATCTAAATGATATACAATAATATTTTAGACGCCGTAGGACACACTCCTATAGTAAGACTTAATAATATGGTTGACGATGACAGCGCAGAAATTCTTGTAAAATTCGAGGGACTTAACGTAGGCGGCTCAATCAAGACAAGAACAGCGTACAATATGATTTTGCAGGCAGAAAAAGAGGGCAGAATACATAAAGACACAATAATTGTTGAGCCTACAAGCGGCAATCAGGGAATTGGTCTTGCACTTGTCGGAGCAGTAAGAGGGTATAGAACTATTATAATTATGCCCGATTCCGTAAGCGAGGAACGCAGAAAGCTCGTTCGTCACTACGGCGCAGAGGTAATTCTTATTCACGACAGCGGTAATATAGGCAAGTGTATTGACGAGTGCCTGCAAACTGCAATTAAGATGTCAAAAGAAAATCCAAATGTTTTTGTTCCGCAACAATTTGAAAATGAAAACAATCCTCTTGCACACCGTCACCATACCGCCCTTGAAATTATGGAGCAAGTAGGTGGACCTATAGACGGTTTCTGCTCAGGAGTCGGCACAGGCGGCACAATTACGGGAATCGGCGAAGTATTAAAGGCACAGTACCCGAACATTACAATCTGGGCAGTTGAGCCTGAAAACGCCGCTATACTTTCGGGCGGCACAATCGGGACACATCTTCAAATGGGCATAGGCGACGGAGTAATTCCGCAGGTGCTTAATACCCAAATTTATGAGGATATTTGTATAATTACCGATGAAGAGGCTATACAGACCTCAAAGGATTTAGCGAGGAAAGAGGGGCTAATGTGCGGTATTTCGAGCGGAACAAACGTAGCCGCCGCAATAAAGCTTGCTAAAAAGCTCGGCAAAGGCAAGACGGTTGTAACCGTACTTCCCGATACTGCTGAAAGATATTTTTCAACTCCTCTTTTTGAAAACGAATAATTCTAAAATAGAAAAATAAGGTGATATAATTTGAATATAGTATTGCCGAAGAAAGTTAAGTTAATAATTGATATTTTAAATAAGAATAATTTTGAGGCTTTTATTGTCGGCGGATGTGTTCGTGACTCAATAATCGGACTTACGCCGCACGACTGGGATATTTGCACCAACGCAAAACCCGAAGAAATTAAAAAATGCTTTGAATTTTTTAACACATTTGATTCCGGTATAAAGCACGGCACAATTTCAATTGTCATTGACGGTGAAGTGTATGAAGTAACAACCTACCGAATTGACGGCACATATTCCGACAACCGCCGCCCAGACAGCGTAACATTCACTTCTGACATAGCAAAAGACCTTGCACGACGTGATTTTACGATAAATGCAATGGCGTATAATGAGCAGTGCGGCTTGATTGACCCGTACGGCGGCAGAAATGATTTGTTAGATAAGATAATCAGATGTGTTGGAAATCCCGATTTTCGCTTTAATGAGGACGCTTTGCGAATAATTCGTGCGTTGCGTTTTGCATCAGTATATGGTTTTGTGATTGAAAATGAAACATCAAAATCAATCTGTAAAAACGCTGATTTACTAAAAAATATAGCTGTGGAAAGAATTTCCGTTGAATTTAATAAGCTTTTGTGCGGTAACGGTGCTGAAGAAATACTTAATAACTATCGTGACGTAATTGCTGTTTTCATTCCTGAAATAAAGCCTATGTTTGACTACAGTCAGCACACAAAGCACCACAATCGTGATTTATGGCGTCACACAACTTATTCCGTAAAGTCAATTGACAAAATGCCCTTACTTAGAATGTCAATGCTTTTACATGATATTGGCAAGCCTAAAGCCTGTAAGCGTGACGAGGACGGAACGTGTCACTTTAAAGGCCATCCGAAATACAGCGCAGAGATGGCTGAAACAATACTCCGCAGACTCAAATATCCCACAGATTTTATTGAAACCTGTGTAACGCTGATAAAATATCACGATGTGCGTTTTAGCGGTTCAAAAGATCGGAAGAGCACACGTCTGAACTCCAGTCACCATCAAGTATCT
>CAMKNF010000132.1 GCA_946414115.1 uncultured Ruminococcus sp.
CACCGAGATCTACACTCTTTCCCTACACGACGCTCTTCCGATCTCTTGTATTTCCGTCACGGAGTGTAACGGTTACGCTGTTTGCACCCTCAATTACGTGGTGATTTGTGATAATATATCCGTCCTCGGAAATTATTACACCCGAGCCTGCGCCCTTAACAACGTATTGTTGTGCAAAGCTGCCCGTCTTGACACCCTCGGTTGCAATTTCAACAACGCTGTCTGCCGTTTTCTTTACAATATCAGAAGTTGTGTTTACTGTTGATTTGCCTGAGCTTGAAGTATTGCTTGCTTCTACCTTATTGATATTTATACTTCCTGAACTTGTTTTATTCATATTGTTGGCAAGGTAACCGCCGCCAAATCCGAGAGCTGCAGAACAGAGAATTGAAACTATAAGCATTGCGGCTACAAAGCCTTTTGAAGCAGGCTTTTTAGGTTTTTTAACCTTTTGCTTTTTGACTTTTACCTTGTGTGTATTCTGCGGATGTCCGTAAGGAGAAGCGTTCTGTCCTGCGGTATTTGAATAAGTTCCGTACGGACTTTGAGAATTATAGCCACCAGAAGTACTGTATGAAGTGTTTGAACCGTAGCCTGTTGAATAACCGTTGTAACCGGTATGGGAATAAGAAGTATAGGCATTTTGCGAATTAGTATTATCAGATGTTGTATGAGTCGGATTAGTTGAATAAGCACTTTCATAATTATTAGGATTATGTGATGCATTTTCATTATTTCCGTTTACATAAGAGTAATGATATTCTCCGTTTGAGTTGCTTTGCGAGCTGTTTGAATTCCACTCATAGGAGCTTTCTGTTGCCTTTGCTTCGGAATCAGTGGTGTCGGAGCTGCTGAAAATATCATTGCTGTTTGTGTTCTGCTTTTCGGGCGGATTGTCGCCGCCGTTAAAATTATTCATATTATTATAATAATCAGACATTATATTTGCCTCCTGTTAATCAGCATTCGCTGTTGTTTTTTTATGTTGTAATTATAATAATCGGGCAAAGTGAAAACTATATGAACTCACTTTGAAATAAATATGAAATAATATATAGCATTTTGTGAAGAAAAATTAAAAAATATCATAGATTGCATTGTAATTTACGGTAATATATGATATAATTATTAAAAAATATGAAATATTTTTGTTAATGGAGGATATATTTATGAAAAAAAGTGTTTTTAAAGCAACGCTTTGTACGCTTTTAAGTACATTGATTGCACTGCCTGCTTCTGTTGTTTCTTTTTCAGCAGAATCAAGTAATCCCGAGATTCTTTTTAAGCTTAAAACAAACAAAAATGGTTTTCAGTATTTAGAGAAAAACGATAATGCAGAGGCTGATAAGATTAAAGCTGATAATAATTTACTTAAAGCTGTTTATCTTCCCTCAAAATACAATCTTGCGGACAGCAATCTTGTTTCCGAAGTGAAAAATCAGAATCCGTACGGTACGTGCTGGGCGTTTTCTACTCTTGCTTCTCTTGAATCAACCTTGATTAAATCAGGAAATGCGGACTCCTCTGTAGATTTATCTGAAAAACATTTAATCTGGTTTAACTATAACGGAGCTGACAGCAGCACGGATAAAAGCCTGTATGCAGGCAACGACTCTTTCGTATCTGCAGGTTATTCTCCGTTCCTTCTCGGCGGTTCTATGTATATGGCTTCTTCTACGCTTATGAGAAGATACGGTGCGGCTGATGAAAGCAAAGCTCCTTACGAGTTTAAAACCGGTACAACGGTTGACAGTTCTCTCAAAAATGAAGCTGACATTTATCTTAAAAACGCTGCATTTCTGCCTGAAACTGTTGCTTTTACAACTGACGACTACGGCAGTGTTACAAACCAGGAGCTTTTTGACAGCAATACTGTTGCAGCAAGCATAAAGGAAATAAAAGAAAACATATATACAAAAGGCGCTGTTGCGGCTTCTTACTACTGTTCGGACGCAATGACCGGCAACACCTCAAACGACAAATACTGGAACAACACATACAAAAGCTATTACTTTAACGCAAAGCTTTCGGGTGCAGATAATTTTAAAACTCCTAATCATGGAATTACTCTTGTCGGTTGGGACGACAGCTTTTCAAAAAATAACTTTACAACTACTCCGCCGAATGACGGTGCATGGATTGTGAAGAACAGCTGGGGAAGTAATTGGGGCAACAACGGATATTTTTATCTTTCATATTATGATTTAAGCTTTTGTGAGCCTGTTCTTTTTGAAGCAGAAAATGCAAAATATACATCGGACGGCACAACAAAACACGAATATGAAAACATTTATCAATATGACGGATTAGGATTTGCAGACGCACAGATTTATTACAACGGAAAAAACAGCTGTAAATCAGCTAATTTCTTTACCGCAAGAGGTGATGAAGTCCTTGAAGCTGTTTCGATTTCATCATTCTATGGTAACTGCACCGTAAACTATGAAGTATATAAAAATCTCACTTCTAACGTTAATCCGACTCTCGGCACTCTTGTTGCCCAAGGCAGCAAATCTTTTTCTAACAAAGGATACTACACTATTCCGCTTGACAAAAAAGTTGAGCTTTCAAAAGGCGAAAAATACTCTGTTGTTGTAAATATTTACTTTACAAGCGGCAGTCAGGACTATTCAATCCTCGCTTGTGAAACACATTACGGAGGTTATACAAGCATAGAAGTCAATGACAACGAATCTTCATATTATACAAACGGAGCATGGGAAAAAGTCAGCTCATCAACATCAATTTCCGGATGTAAAATAGGCAACGCTACAATAAAGGTTTATACAAATGATATTACACAGCCGCTTTACGGCGATGTAAACGGCGACGGTGTTCTGACTGTTGCAGACGCAACGTTGATTCAGAAGTACTGCGCAGAATTTATAACCTTTACAGACGAACAGCTTGCAATTGCTGATATAAACAGAAACGCAAAAATTGAAGTTGGAGACGCTACTGCTATTCAAAGAATCGTAGCCGGAATAAAATAACAAATAAATTTCAAGCAAAAAGCTCCTGCAACAGTGATATGTTGCAGGAGCTTTTTATACGCTTTCAGCGACAATTTCGTCGTCGTTTTCTTTTTGCTTCTCACGTTTTTCAACTATTCTCTTTTTTACAATAACTTCGTCAAACTTCTTTTTGAATGATATTCTGCCAATAAATCTGCGGTTACAGCGTTTGCAGAAAAATTCGGCAGAAAAGCTCTTGTTGTGGCTTTTCCACTTTGTCATTCGTCTTGCCTGTTTTCCGCAGCAGTCGCATTTGAACTTCATCTGACTTCTGTCAATTTCATCACTCTTTAAATCAGTTATGAAACGTGTTTTGAAAGTCATCTTTTCGTAAAAATTATTATCATCGGCATTTAAAATAAAACCCTTCATCGGCTTTTTATCAGAAAGCAGTTTCAGACATTTAAGGCTTAATTCTGCATCAAAAAATGCACGGTGCTGTTCCTCCTGCGAAAACTCAATGCCGAGCAACTCGGCACAGCTTGAAAGTCCGAGCTGACTTGCAGAATTATGCAAATCAAGACAGCCCTCGCAGTACGCCTGTAAATTGCAGTAGCTTTTCAGAAAAGGCAAATGAACATCGCCCGTAAAATAGCTGTAATTTTCAATCAGAGCGTGAATATCCGACGTTCCCCACGTCATTAAAACGCTGTCAGCCGAAAACTCGGTAAAGCGATTTACTGCGTCAAGAAACGGAATGCCGTTTTCCTTTAGCTCCTCGTTCGTAATCTTCGTCAGCTCTTTTACCTTACTGCAAAGCTTTTTGCCGATTTGCGGCTTTATGAGTACGGAAAAAGTATCTGTAATATTAAACTCATCGTCAACCTTTACTGCGCCGAATTCAATAATTTCATTTACGAATCGGTGCAAAACGGTGCTGTATGAGCCGTTCCATTCCAAATCAAGTATTACAAAACTCATTATTTCTTACGGAAAGCCTGCTTCATACGCTGTTCTTTTGAAAGAATGCGCTTACGCATACGGATGTTTTCGGGGGTAACCTCAACAAGCTCATCGTCTGCGATAAATTCAAGGCATTGTTCAAGCGACATCTGTGTGGGCGGAGTGAGCTTTAATGCGTCGTCCGAACCCGATGCACGAGTGTTTGTAATGTGTTTTTTCTTGCATACGTTTACGGTAATATCCTCTGCCTTGGGGCTTGCACCTACAATCATTCCCTCATATACGGGAACGCCTGCGCCGATAAAGAGCCTGCCTCTTTCCTGTGCGGCATACAGACCGTAGGTTACTGTTTCGCCTGTTTCAAACGCAATAAGAGAACCCTGATGACGTGTAATGATTTCGCCTTTGAACGGCTCATAGCCGTCAAAAACGTGGTTCATAATTCCGTTGCCGTTTGTATCTGTAAGAAATTCAGGACGATAACCCATAAGTCCTCTTGCAGGAATTCTGAACTCAATGTGAGTTACGCCGCCGTCACGTGTACCCATATTTACAAGCTCTGCTTTTCTTGAACCGAGCTTTTCCATTACAGCGCCAACATATGAATCAGGCACTTCGATAATAAGGAACTCAATCGGCTCGTAGAGCTTGCCGTCAATTGTCTTTGTAATAACCTCGGGACGTGACACCTGAAATTCGTAATTCTGGCGGCGCATTGTTTCAATAAGAATTGAGAGATGAAGCTCTCCTCTGCCCGAAACCTTGAATGTATCTGCGCTGTCTGTTTCTTCAACACGCAGAGCTACGTTTGTTTCAATCTCCTTGAAAAGTCTGTCACGCAGGTTACGGGAGGTAACGTACTTACCCTCTTTGCCTGCAAAGGGAGAATTGTTTACAATAAAGTTCATTGAAACGGTAGGCTCGTCAATCTTAATAAACGGCAAAGGCTCTATGCAGTCGGGAGAACAGATTGTTTCACCGATGTTAATGTCCTGAATACCGCTGATGCAAACGAGGTCGCCGAGCTTTGCTTCCTCGCACTCAACTCTCTTAAGTCCCTCAAACTGGTAAAGCTTTGCAATTCTTACATTCTGCGTTGTGCCGTCAGCGTGACAGAGAACTGCCGACTGTCCGTTTTTGGCAACGCCTCTTTCAATTCTGCCTACGCCGATTCTGCCGACAAATTTATCGGAGTCAATGTTGGACACAAGAATCTGAAGTCCTCCGTTTAAGTCGCCCTTCGGAGCAGGAATTTCATTGATGATAGCGTCAAAGAGAGGTTTCATATCCTCTGCAAGCTCGTGGTAGTCGGTTCCTGCATAGCCGTCACGTGCGGAAGCGTAAATTACAGGAAATTCAAGCTGGTCTTCGTCTGCGCCAAGCTCAATAAAGAGGTCGAGCACCTCGTCAACAACCTCCTCGGGACGTGCACCCGGACGGTCAATCTTATTAAGCACCACAAGCGGCTTCTTGCCGAGTCCGAGTGCCTTTTTGAGAACGAATCTCGTCTGCGGCATACAGCCCTCAAATGCGTCAACAAGCAATACAACGCCGTCAACCATCTGCAAAATACGCTCAACCTCGCCGCCGAAGTCTGCGTGTCCGGGGGTATCTACTATATTAATCTTTATTCC
>CAMKNF010000133.1 GCA_946414115.1 uncultured Ruminococcus sp.
ATACTTGATGGTGACTGGAGTTCAGACGTGTGCTCTTCCGATCTCCGCTTACAACGCTTGAAAAAAGATGGCTGAAATCATTGCTGGACGATCCGAGAATAAAGCTATTTGACGTTTCTGCAAAGGGACTTGAAGACGTTGAACCGCTTTATAATCGTGATACCTTTGTCTATTTTGATAAATACAGCGACGGTGATGATTTTGAAAATCCCGAATATATCAGAAATTTCAGAACTATTTTAAATGCGATAAAAGAAAAAAGAAAGCTTATAGTACGCTTTAAATCGCACAGGGGAAAAGTGCATACTTTATGCGTAATCCCTCACAGACTTGAGTATTCGCAAAAGGACGATAACACAGGTTGCACTGCTCTATCAGAATATGGCTTATGATATTCTTTGCGGAAAGGATAAGCTGTTTGAAACGCAGAAAAAGCTGATAGAAGATTATAAGGCACAGGGCAGAAGAAGTGAAATTCAAAATGCTATAAAAGAATTAAAGAAAAGTTTTAAGGCAAAAACAACCGATGTTCCTAAGGAGCTTTGCTACCTTACGGGAGAATACAGACAGCAGTATCTTGACGATATGCGTATATGTCAGCAGTTTGCCGTACTCAACAGAGAAACAATTGCAAATATAATCCTTGAAAAGATGTTCGGTAAAAGTTTATCGGATTTCGAGAATTTTCAGACAATTCACAATTACATTGATTTGGAAAGCAATATTGTCAGAAAAGGCGCAGTATCAGCAAAAAGCGGTGAAAAACTTCTAATTCCTATCAATATGCGTGACGGAAGTCTTATCTGCGTAGGCAAGGGAAACGAGGACTGGAACTGTTCCGCTCCCCACGGAGCAGGCAGACTTATGAGCCGTACAGCGGCTTTTGAAAGCCTTTCGCTTGCTGAATTTCAAAAGCAGATGCAGATTTCTGATTAAAGGCACATAGTTTTGCTGCATCGCAAAATTAATTGAGCCGCTTATTTCACCGCTTACAGTAATTTTGTCACTCATTTTATCATATCCCTTCAGATAGATGGGCTATCTATTATTGTCGGTGTCAGTGGAAATAGAGTGTTAGGTCTGCAATTAAGAGAAGTTGTATCATTAACCAATTCCCCATTACAATTAAAAGCACTTGTTCCTCACATTATGTAAATGAAAGCAACAGTTCATCATCAAGAAGCTTATGACGATAGGGCATAGACTCAAGAGAAAGTAAGTGCATTTTTATAGAATTATATATTCGTTTTGCGATTTCAGGCTCTTTCAGAGTATATGAAATATATTTAACTATTTCATTCAAATCATTTACCGCACGGGGTTCAAAAATTATTTTATACTTCTCCAAAGCCGTACTCACTTTCTATTTCAGCAAAAACATCTTCGGCAGGAATACCCGATGTGGGAGTTATGCAGTCGAGTCCTTCCGATAAAAGACGGTGCAATTCATTTTTACCGCAAAGCCTTTCGTATTCAGCATTTGAAAGAACAACCAAATCGCCTGTACCGTTTTTAGTGATGAAAACAGGTTCATTATATTTGTTGCAGAAATCTGAAATTTCATTATATTTATTTCTCAAATCCGAGCTTGGTCTGATGTTTGCCATATATTTACCTCCTGATTGTATCATACTCATATTATATCAGAATATTGATATAATATCAATAGCTATTTTGCTCATTTACAACTGAATATATCTTGCACAAAATAAACATTTCTTTAAACACTCGTCAGGAAAGTATTTTTATTATGGGAGTTTCTCCTGCAACGAATCACCTCCACCAAATAAGAACCGCAATTTTGATACAAAGCGTATCTAAATTGCGGTTCATTTTTTACTTTACTTTATAGGAAACTACTCGAAAAAGAGTAAAAAAGAAAAAAGTGCCTACTGAAGAGCAGGCACAACAAGAAAAGATGTAGTGGGATTAAAAAAGAAAAAAGTCAACTACATCGTCGTCATCAAGGTTATTAAAAATGTCATTATCTTCATGTAAGAAATAATCCATATCAAGAAGGTCATCGTCGGACATATTTTTAATATCTTTTTTAGACATACCTTCAGGGGGATTATTAATGTATTTCTGTCTGAGTTCCTCAATCTGTTGTTTGTTCATAAAATCGACCTCCGAAAAGATAATAACATAAACGGAGGAAAAAGTTAAGAGGAAATAAGCAATCGAAGTTTTTCAACAGCCTTTCTGTATAAATCATCAAGAGGAACCGGTTTGTGGTTGTGGAATAATTCTAACAGAGACATTTGATTACCGCAGGAACACTTTAAAGGGTCATAGCCAAAAGAATAAGCGATAGAATTGCACCATTTGGTTAAAGAAAGATAAAAAGCCTGTTTAAATTCAGGAATAGCCTTACAAAGCTTTTTATCCGATTCACGGTGTCTTGCGTAGATACCGTAATATCTGACCATCTTAAAATGCTTTTCGGGAATATGGTAGTGCCGCCTGATCGCCATAAGCAATAGAACCTCGTAGGAATGCTTCACCGCTGGTTGAGATGACTTTTCCACCGGATTTTTTCAGTTGGTTAAGGTCGATTTCACCATGCTTGATGAGATAATCAATAGCCTTGTACAGCTCCGGCACCAACTGTGTTATTGCAGTGATTGTGGCTACGGTCAATCCGGCTTTCAGAGCATGGTCTAAATAAGAAACGCGCACTTCTGCAAGCTGGGTCTCTTTGGATATGCCATGCTTTTCAGGATCGAAGCCGCCGTCTTTTGCTTCTCGTGCAATCGCCTTGGATTCCTTGATTGACAATTCACGGGATTCTACGCCTTCTCCGTCCGAGACTTTGCCAACTAAATGCTCACCAGTTTCGGTATGAGACGCTGACACATCATGGCGGGTAAGACTGTCTTTAGCGGCCCGTCTTGTTGCCCAGGCTTTTGCATATTTCAACACCTTAATTCATTCTCGGTAATCGTTATTGTGATAAACAGATAAAACATTTTTTCTGAAAAACGGTCTCAGACATATATTTATAGAGCATTTTCATAATATCAGAAGCCTTTCGTCGGAATCAATCATATTTGTGGAATATTCTCCGGTTAGTCTTTGAAATTTCACAAAAAATAAGGGTGAATATCAGGACTGAAGTCTCTGTTTCTGCTGCAAGATAATTTATTTTACAGAATTTAAATTTACTGCGAAGCAGTTGAATTGTTAAGCCGAAAATGCTACAATATACAAAGCATATCCTATCGCATATTTGGTGAGGGTAATATCGATCCGGTTATTGAAATGAGACTTGGTGCAGTTGCAGGTGAGTGGTGGAATATTGCGAAATATTTCTCCGATGGACAGGCAAATCCACGGAAAGATATGTATATGATGACCGGTTGTACCTTGACGTTGACAGACGACGAATTTAAGAGTTTTCTTTCCGAGATTAATGAAGCGGCAACAAAGTATATGTCAAAACCTGTTAAAGAAGAAAGTGTACCCGGACAGATTTCTATGGTATCATCGCCTGTCAATTAATTACTGACCGGCTACAGAAAGGAAATTTATGCGAATAATTGAATATTTTACAACGGAAAATAAAGAGCATTGGTTAAACGAAATAAAAAAGTGTGATTGGGGAGCAGGACAATTTCTGTACCAGCTTTTGTGTGAAAACAATCTCAAAAAAACGGTAGGTGAAACTGCGTTAGTGCCGATGCTTGTAGAGGGTGATGAACTGATTTCATTTTGCACCTTTGCTCCGCTTGACGATATACAGCCTACAACTTTATCACCGTGGATTGGTTTTGTGTATACGTTCCCTGATTATCGGGGACATCGCTATGCCGGGATGCTTTTAGACTATGCAGAGAGTATCGCAACTGTTATGGGCCGTGAATACATACATATTTCCACAAATCATATCGGACTATATGAAAAATATGGATACGAGTTTTTTAAGACGGAAAAAGACATCGATGGCGAGGATTCACGAGTATATCGAAAAGCTCTCGCAACAGAGGGTTCTGAAAAGGACAGGCGTTACGAGAATGGTGCAAAGTGGAAAGCAGAAATTGTAAAGAATGCAAGAAAAGATGTTGAAACGGTTGCATATTGCGGATTTTCCTGCAATCATTGTTTCCTCGGACAGTGGTGCGGAGGCTGTCGTTCTGTATTCAGCTGTTGCTCCTATGGCGCATTTCAGGCAAACGGAAAATGCCCGAATATCGTTTGTTGTCACGAAAAGGGAATTGACGGCTGCTATGAATGTGATGAATTAGAAAATTGTACGAATGGCTTCTATCAGCCATCTAACGATGGGGCAAATGCCTGCAAGGCTCAGGCAATGTTTATTAAAAAATATGGAAAAGAAAGGTTTATTCAGGCTCACGACAAATTGCACGAAGCTTATGATTTCAAAAAAACACAGGAAATACTTGGAACAAGCGTGGAGGAAGGATTAAAGATATTGGAGGAAACATTGAAAAGCAGATAGTGCCGTATCGTCATACAGCCTGTAGTCCGACTCGGTATATTTTGCAGGGTGCAAAAGACCAATCTTGTCGTAGTATTGCAGAGTGCGTATAGCATAGTCATTTAACGGAATAGTATTTGCTGTACAAGCTCTTGGTGGGGTAAAGCAGTGAATGAAATCGGAGGAGAGTATTGAATGAGAAATTTAGTAATATATGTACATGGCAAAGGAGGCAGTGCAGAGGAAGCGAAGCACTTTCAGCCCCTTTTTGCTGAAAGTGATGTTATTGGCTTTGACTATAAATCGCAAAATCCTTGGGAAGCGAAAAGCGAGTTTTCGCAGTTTTTTGATTTTCACAGCAAGGAATATGACTCGGTTATTCTGATTGCAAACAGCATAGGTGCGTTTTTTTCAATGAATGCACTTGCTGAAAAAAAGATTTCTCAAGCATTGTTTATTTCTCCCATTGTAAATATGGAAAAATTGATTACGGATATGATGATGTGGTCAAATGTAACAGAGAGTGATTTACAAAGTAAAAAAGAGATTCCTACGAAGTTTGGTGAGACATTATCTTGGGATTACTTGTGCTATGTGCGAGAGTGTCCGATTGAAAGGAGAATCCCAACCTGTATTTTATATGGTGAAAAAGATAACTTAGCTTCCGGAGAAACCATATCCGAATTTTCAAATCGAATCAATGCAGATCTCACTGTAATGGACGATGGAGAACACTGGTTCCATACAGATGAGCAGATGAAGTTTCTTGACGATTGGATTATAAATTCAATTCGATAAATTCAACCTCAATTTGTGGATGATTATAAAGGAAAAATTGTGGGTGAAATCTATGAATGCAAACTTCACCCGAAACCCAAAAAAGTAAAAAATAAGTGGGATATTTCATAAAAGACTATAAACTTGTTTGAGGAGGAGTTATGCGTATGAATAATAAAATTACAATTCGCCCGGAAGAGCACAAAGATTATAAAAGTATCATTTCCTTGATTTTGCGTTCGTTTCAAGAAGGAACAGGCTATTCAGACGGAACCGATATTATTGCATTAGTAGAGGAAATCAGAGATTCGAAATATTATATTC
>CAMKNF010000134.1 GCA_946414115.1 uncultured Ruminococcus sp.
CACCGAGATCTACACTCTTTCCCTACACGACGCTCTTCCGATCTGCAAGTATTGCGGTCAAAGAACTTCCCACTGACAAAAAAGATGACTACAAACGCCTTTTATCAGACTATCAGGCGTTTTCCGTCAGAGAAGAAAGTGCCGCTGCAATTATCAGCGAGCTTCTGGGCAGGGAGTCTGAGGTAAATATCGATCCAACTCTTTTGCTCACCGAACAACAATGGGATAAAATAAGCAAGCCCGTTGTAAACGAGCCGTACATATTTTTGTTTAATGTAAAAAAATCCATTCATCTTATTGACTATGCAAAGCAGCTCAGCAAAAAGACCGGATTGAAAATATATTATCTGCAAAAAGAAAGAATCCACAAGGTAAAAGGAGTAACTTACCTTGACCCCGTTACGGCAAATGAATTTGTCGGACTAATAAAAAATGCAGAATATGTTTGCACAAATTCATTCCACGGGACTGCTTTTTCAATTATTTACAAGAAAAAATTTGCTGTTGAATTTGAGCATCAGGGCGGAAGAAATATCCGTTCGGAAGAGCTTTTGAATAATTTAGGCATCAAAAATCACGAGATCAGGAAGGACTTTTACCCCAATCCCGACGAGAATGTTGACTGGGAGAATGTTGAAAAAATACTTTCGGAACACCGTGAAAAATCAAAGAAATACATTGAAAAGATAAAAGCGAAACTCTGAAAAGGAAGTGCATAATTAATATGTCTAAATCCTCCGGCAAGCAAATGTCAATCAATATCATTGCTAGCATTGTTTCCTTTGCAGTTACGATAGGAATCAACTTTTTTCTTACTCCGTACCTTGTAAAGGAGCTTGGCTCGGACGCATACGGCTTTATCGGGCTGGCTAACAACTTTGTTCAGTACGGAACAATAATTACCATGGCGCTGAATTCAATTTCGGGCAGATTTATCTCAATTGCCTATCATAAAGGAGATATTGACAAGGCCTCAAGAATATTCAGCTCGGTGCTTGTTGCCGATTTGTTTTTAGCAGCTGTAATACTGATTATCACTGCCGTTCTTACGGGTTATCTTGATATATTTCTGAATATTCCCGATGAGCTTATTACAAGCGTAAAAATAACCTTTGGTATTACATTTCTTACCTTTGTGATAAGTACTGTAACGGCGATTTTTACAACTGCCGCCTTTGTTAAAAATAGAATTGACATCAACTCTGTCCGTGATATAATCTCTAATCTGCTAAAGGCTGCGTTTGTTGTCATTTTATTTGCTCTGTTTCCCGCACAGCTTTATTATGTTGCACTTGCCACTCTCGGCAGCGGACTGTTCCTGCTCCTTGCTAATATAACCGTAAAAAAGAAAATCCTTCCCGAGGTAAGGATTGATATTCGTACATTTGATATTAGACTTGTAAAAACACTTTTAGCTTCTGGAATCTGGCTCTCGTTTTCACAGCTTTGCCATGTTCTTATGACCGGTTTTGACCTTCTGATATGCAATTTAACATTAGGCACGGGACTTATGGGACTTCTGTCCATTGCAAAGACAGTTCCTAACAGCATTGGTAACCTGACCGTTATTTTAGGAAATGTTTTCACACCGCATTTCACAATTTTATATGCCAAACAAAAAATCAACGAGCTTGTAGAGGAAGCAAAGTTCACCACAAAAATTATGAGCTTTATCCTTATTGTGCCCTTTGCAGGCTTTATTGCATTCGGCAACAATTTTTACACCCTCTGGCAGCCTACAAAAGGACCCGAAGAAATACAACTGATACAGATTATGTCTGTGCTCACCTGCATTACTTTCTTATGCGCAAGTCAGACGCAGTCGCTTATGATGCTAAATACTGTCTGCAACAAGCTTAAACTGCCTGTTTTCGTCAATCTCGGAATCGGACTCGGAAGTCTGATAATTGTGCTGATTGCTGTAAATACAACAGATTTAGGCGTGTACTTTATCGCGGGTACAAGTTCTATTCTTATGGGACTGCGCTCTTTATTTTTCAATCCTATATATGCGGCTCACATACTCGGACGCAAAAAAACAACCTTTTATCCTGCTATTATCAGAGGCTGGATTACCTTTGCAATAATTCTTATACTTTTCATTATTGCAAGCAATATCCTTCCTATCAACGGCTGGATTTCGTTTATTCCGGTATGTCTTATTTTCGGCATCATCGGATATGCGCTTTCACTTCCGCTCCTGTTCAGAAAAGACGAACTGATTAAACTAAAAAATAAAGTTACTAAAAAGCTTAAGAGAAGATAAATTATGAATAATATTGAAATTACTGTATTCACACCATCCTACAATCGTGCCGCAACACTTCCGAGAGCGTTTGAATGTCTGAAAAAACAAACCTTCAGAAATTTTGAGTGGATTATCATCGACGACGGAAGCTCGGACAATACAAGAGAAGTTGTTGAAGGCTTTAAAAAAGAGAATCCTTTTTTTGACATAATCTATGTTTTTCAGGAAAATCAGGGCAAACACATTGCAACCAACAATGCGGTCAGAATTTGCAGAGGTCGGTTTTTTATCACGCTTGACTCTGACGACGCCTGCACCGACGATGCGCTGGAAACCTTTTTGAGTGAATGGAATAAAATTCCTGTCGAAAAGCAGTCGGGTTATTACGGCGTTTCCTGCCGAACCTGTGACGAAAACGGTGTTATTTACGGTACTCCGATGAATGCTCCTTATATTGACAGCTGTGACCTTGAGCTGAAATTCAAGTTTAAAATAACCGGAGAATTATGGGGTATGATTCGTACTGACGTTATGCGTGAATTTCCGTTCCCTGTAGTTGAGGGATACCATTTTTATCCCGAAAGCATCATCTGGAACACTGTCGGCAGGAAATACAAATCACGATATATAAACAAGGCGCTCAGATATTATATTAACGATCAGGAAAATGCCGTTACAAACGTCAAAAGAAAAAACGCCTCAAAGGAAAAATTCCCTATGCACCTTCATTACATAAACGACTGCTGGGATTATCGCAAATACAATCGCAAACGCTATCTTGAACACATTGTTGCAATAACCAGAGACGGAATGGCAAACAGTTACACTCCTAAAGAAATAAGAAGATTGGTTAAGCCCGGAATCAGAAGATTTCTTGTTGCATTATTCAGTCCTGTTGGGATTTTCCTTTACAAACGCTCATAAGGGGTTATCATTATGAAAAAAGTTGGTATTGTTACATTTCACCGTGCAAAAAATTACGGCGCTGTCCTTCAGGGATACGCACTCCAGAAAACAGTGCAGTCATTGGGTAATGAATGTGAAATTATTGACTATAAGTGTGAAAATATAGATAACAGCTATAAACCGTTTCAATTCAGCAAAAGCGACCCTGTTAAGTCGCTTGCTAAATCTGTTATTATGTTTCGCAAAAGAGCAAAACGAATCAAAAGCTTTTCCGGCTTTTATAACAATTATCTTAAATTGAGCAAAAAGTCATATACAGACAGAGAAATGGTAAACTGCAAAACTGAATATGATATTTTTATCAGCGGCAGTGATCAGGTATGGGGGCCGGGAAAAGAAGGTGTGAATCCTGATTCCGCCTATTTCCTTGACTTTGCTGATGACTCTCAGAAGTACAGCTATGCTGCAAGCTTCGGTGTTTCCAATGTCAGTGATGAAAAAATACCCGTTTTGAAATCACTTATGAAAGGATTTCAAGCGTTTTCTGTTCGTGAGCAAAGTGCAGTTGAAATTGTTAAAAAAGTTACGGGGGAAGACGCATTTTGTCACATTGACCCGACGTTTTTACTGCCGTGCGAAGAATGGAAAAAAATCGCCGTTTCAAAGGTAAAAACACCTTATATACTTGTTTTTAATGTAAAACCCGTAAAATCATTACTCGATTTTGCAGAAAAACTTTCGCAGGAAAAGAATATTCCTGTAATTTATATTACTGACAATCCGCAAAAAAAGCATCAGGGTTTTACATATGTTTCAGCTCCGACAGTTGAAGAATTTCTCGGCTACTTTTTAAATGCAGCTTACACGGTTACCAATTCATTTCACGGAACAGCTTTCTCGTTGATTTTCCGTAAAAACCTTTTTGTGGAATTTGAAACAGCAAGAGGATTTAACGACCGTGCCTGCAATCTTCTTACAAAAGTGGGAATTAACAGGGAAATCAAGGACGGAAACGCCGAGGAAACAGAAATTTTATGGGATAAGGTGGAAGAAATTTTAAATATTGAGCGAAATATAGCCATTGAATATCTTGAGCAAATTACGGAATAGAGGAAAGTTATGAAAATTTTTGAGTCAAAAAATAATTGTTGCGGCTGCAGTGCCTGCGAACAAATCTGCCCGAAAAACGCTATTAAAATGACGCCTGACAACGAGGGATTTTTGTATCCCGAAATTGACGGTTCACTCTGCGTTGAATGCGGCGCTTGTAAAAATGTTTGTGCTTTTCAAAACGATTACGAAAAGAATAAATCACAAAAAGCCTACGCTGTAAAGCATAAGGATTTTGACACAAGAATGACAAGCAGGAGCGGCGGTGTTTTTATTGCAATCTCCGACTATATTTTTGAAAAAAACGGTACGGTTTACGGAGCAGCTTTTGATAATGATTTTTCCGTTTGCCACATAAGAACTACTAATAAATCCGAGCGTGACAGGCTTAAAGGCTCAAAATATGTTCAGAGTGATGTAAAAGATACCTTTGCTTCTGTCAAAAAAGACCTTAAAAACGGTATGTATGTTCTGTTTTCGGGAACAGCTTGTCAGGTTGCAGGACTGAAAAATTATCTTAAAAATATTGATACGTCAAAGCTATACACTTGCGACCTTGTTTGTCATGGTGTTCCAAGTCCGAAAATATGGAAAGAATATCTTGACTATTGCGAGAAAAAATACAACGGCAAGGTTACTAACGCAGACTTTCGTGATAAGACGCTTGGATGGAACGCCCATAAGGAAGCAATATGGATTGACAATAAAAAATACAACTCAAATGAATACGCCTATCTTTTTAATGATAATTATATTTCACGACCGTCTTGCTTTAATTGTAAATTTACAAATCTCGACAGACCTGCCGACTTTACACTTGCAGATTTCTGGGGAATTGACAGAATTGTTCCTGACTTTAATGACAATAAAGGCGTCTCACTTTTGCTTGTTAATTCTGAAAAGGGAGCAAAAATATTTGATTCTTGTAAAAAAGATATTTATTGTGTTGATTGTGACCTGCAAAAAAGCGCCAAACCAAACCCAAATCTGTATATGCCCTCTCCAAAACCAGAAGACGAAAATCTTTTTTGGGATAATTACAAAAAATTAGGTTTTGAAAAAGCTTTGAAAAAGTGCTATAAAAAAGTATTTTTTATTAGGCTAAGAATAAGAATACTTGAGAAGCTTAAAAAAATTAAGCGTATTTTTAAAAAATAACTTTCTTATACTAAAACCAAGGGCGGCTGTAAAATTTTGCAGCCGCCCTTGTTATGCAATTATTTACTTACTTTGTATAAGTTAT
>CAMKNF010000135.1 GCA_946414115.1 uncultured Ruminococcus sp.
AGATACTTGATGGTGACTGGAGTTCAGACGTGTGCTCTTCCGATCTATATACCGAACAGTCGGCAGACTGTTGCTTTACTTATCCAGACGGCAGAGTTGTTGCAAAAAAATCAGAAGTTGACGAGGCTGTCAAGAAAGTAGTAGGCGTATCAAAAGACCAGTTTTTGCAGATTGCGATGATAGCACAGGGTGATTTTCTTAAAACGCTTACTGCCAAAACGGAGGAAAGAAAAGAAATTTTACGCTATATTTTCAAAACAAAACGTTTTTTGAATTTGCAGGAGAAGTTAAAGGACAGATATTCCGAAGCAAGTGAACTGGTAAAAGATGCGCAGAGCAGTATGGCTCAATACATAGACGGCATACGCTGTGCAGAAGAAAATCCTCTTTTTATTCAGGTGCAGAGGGCAAAGGCTAACGAACTGCCTATTCTTGACGTAATCACTGTTCTTGAAACGCTCATTAAACAGGATGAAAATTCCGATAAAGAATTAAATGACGAAATTCAGGTAATTGAAAAACAGCTTGGCGATGTAAATTCACTGCTCGGAAAGCTTGAGGATTATAAAAAGTTAAGCAAGGAGCTTTGTACTGTCGGCAAAGCAATTGAATTAAAATCAGATAAGTTTGAACAGGCAAAAGAATTACTTGAATCAGAAAAAGAAAGGTTCAAAGAAACCGAAGTCCTTAACAGCGAATCGGCAAAAATCAAAGCAGAATTGCCCCGATATGACGAGCTTGAAATGCAGAATAAAAAGATTGAGGCAATACATCAGAAACTTAAGGCCGACGAAAAGAGCCTTGTTGACAAAAATGCCCTTCTTGTCGGAATAACGGAAACACTTAAAAAACTGAAAGCCGAAAAATCAACGCTTGAAAAAGCAGGGGAGAACAAAGAAAAGCTGACAAGCGAAAGAAATGCGGCTGAAGAAATGAAGAAAAATCTTGAGATTTTGAAAAAATCTCTGAAAGATTACGACTTAATGATTGCAAGCCTTGAAGAGAAGCAGAAAATATATCTTGAAGCGATGAATACTGCACAGCAATCACTCGAAGCTTACAATGAAATGAACAAATCATTCCTTAATGAGCAGGCAGGTATACTTGCACAACAGCTTAAAGAAGATTCGCCTTGTCCTGTTTGCGGCTCAACCGTTCACCCTAATATTGCGCAGAAGTCCGACTCCGCACCGACTGAATCGGAGCTGAAAAAGGCAAAGCAGAAAAGCGAAAAGGCACAGTCCGATGCTGCAAACGCAAGCAACGTATGCGCCGTTATAAAAGGAAAAGCCGAAACCGCAAAAGCGAACATCGAAATTCAGCTTGAAAAGCTTATCGGAAATACCGATATTAATTCTTCAAAAGAAAAAATAAACGACCTGATAAATGGTAAGATAGAGATTATCAAAAAACTGAATCTCGAAATTACGGCTGAAGAGAAAAACATTAAAAGAAAATCAGAGCTTGAAATAATAATTCCGAAAACCGAGAATGAAACTGAAAAGCTCAAAAATGATATTTCAAGTCTGAAAACAAATATTGCGTCCTGCAAGGCTTCACTTGAAGAAATTACTCATCAGCTTACAAAACTGAAAAGCAGTCTTTATTTTGCCGACAAAGGCACCGCCGAGAAGAAGCTTCTGGAAATCGAGAGCAAGTCGGAAAGCCTTAAAAAGTCCTTTGAAAACGCACAAAACAACTATGGCAGGTGCGAAAAGGAAATTATTGAATTAAAGGCGAAAGAAGAACAGCTGAAAAAACAGCTTGAAAGTTCCGAAAAAATTGATGAAGAAAAAGTAAAGGAAAAGCAAAAAAGCCTGACGGTGCAAAAGCAATCAAAATTTGAATTGAGAACAGCTATTATTGCACGGCTTTCAGCAAATCGTTCGGTATTCGATAACATTATTAAAAAGAAAGACGAAATCAACACTCTGGAAAAAAATCTTGTGCTTGTAAAATCCCTCTGCTTTACGGCGAACGGAAGAATATCGGGTAAAGAAAGAATTATGCTTGAAACCTATATTCAGATGACCTATTTTGACAGAATTATCGCAAGAGCCAATACAAGGTTTATGATTATGTCAGATGGTCAGTACGAACTTAAGCGCAGTCAGACAGCGAAAAATTTACAGGCAAGCGAGGGCTTGAGCCTTGACGTAATCGACCACTACAACGGCTCTCAGAGAAGTGTTAATACACTTTCGGGAGGCGAGTCCTTTAAAGCCTCTCTGTCGCTCGCACTCGGACTTTCAGATGAAATTCAAGCGTCGGCAGGAGGTATCAGGCTCGACACAATGTTTGTTGACGAGGGCTTCGGCTCGCTTGACGATGAATCTCTTAATCAGGCTATGAATGCGCTGAAAGGTCTTACCGAGGGCAACCGCCTTGTCGGAATAATCTCCCACGTAAACGAGCTTAAGGAGAGAATCGACAGGCAGATAATAGTGAGCAAAGACAAGCTCGGCGGAAGTAAAGTAAAGATAGTAACATAAAAAACGATAAGCCACGGGGAATTTTCCGTGGCTTAAATTTTACGTGCTATTTGGGAGTTTCTGTTAAACCTTGTATTATAAATACGTATTATGAAACAGTTTTCTGAATTTATCATAATAATTTAAATGATTCCACTTTGTAGTTTGTTGGAATTTACAGGAAATAAAATTGCGCTGAATTAATATAATAATAAAAGTTGTGTATGATGTCTGTTCACTCCACAGTGAACAGTGTCTTATAAATAGCTTCCGGAAAGCGAAAAATTTAATAAAAAGGTTTGACTTAATGATTACACAATTTAAAAGCGCAAAAAGATTTACAAGCATTCTGATTTGCGTCACAATGCTTATGTCCTGCTGTACGTTGCTTGCAAATAACGTTGCGGCGGAAGAAACCGACGTTACACGCATTTCCGATTCGTCAACAATGAATGACTGGAAAAATTATTTCGGCTCTGACGTTACGTCTACCCGAAATGCAGGAAGTGTACTGACAGATAAAACCGTTCTTACCGACTCGTCAGCATTTGGCAATTCGGGAATAGGAATGGGGAACAATGATGATTTTCTTGTAGCCTTGTCTGCAATTGGCTCCAACAAATCGGTAAAGAGCTATTCAAATATGCTTACCGATACGGTGCTGATTCTCGATGTTTCAGGTTCAATGAACGATGACGAAGGACACAATGACCTTGCAGAAGAAATGGTTGAAGCGGCAAACGATAGTATTGCCGAACTGCTTTCAAGTAATGAATACAGCCGGGTGGGCGTTGTGCTCTATTCGGGTTCAAGCTCGGGAGATTCTTCCGATGCCGCTGTTCTTGTTCTGCCGCTTGACCGCTACACCACTGCGCCGGACGGTGAGTATTTAAACTATGACGTATCAACAACAGGCTGGTATAAAAAAACCACTAAAGAAACAGTAAGCCTTGACTCTGACGTTAAGATTGAAAAAACCGGTGAAAAACCAAAGTATGTCAGCAAAGAAGTTGTCGGCGCAACCTATATTCAAAAAGGCGTTATGCTTGCAATGGAACAGTTTACAAGCAAAAGCAACACAACTACGGTTGAGGATTCAGAGCTTGGCACACTACAGCGTAAGCCTGTTATGGTACTGATGTCCGATGGTGCACCTACTCTTGGAAGTACTGATTTTACCAACCCGAAGAAGTACAATATCGGAACAGGGAGCAGTACAAATACGAGTCTGGGATTTGTCAGCCAGCTGAGTGCCGCCTATGCAAAACAGCAGATTGAGCAGAAGTACGACAGCAGCTGTCTGTTTTACACACTCGGTCTCGGCGTCGGCGGTGACAGTGTAGCAACAAGCGTTCTCAATCCTGCAAATTCATCTTCGCAAATCAACAGCTTGTGGACGGACTACAATAAAGCCAATGTAGGTGGAAAGATAACAGTTCCGAACAGTTCGGAGAAAGTTAAGAAAATTTCACAACCCCTTGAGCAAAATTACGTTGACGGATTTTTTGAGGTTGACGCATCTTCAAAGGATAAGGCGAAGGAGCTTAAAAAAGCGTTTGCCGACATCGTGGAAACAATTCAGATTCAGTCGAAATACTACCCGACTCTTGTGACTGATTCCGAAAACAATTCGGGCTACGTTACCTTTACCGACCAAATCGGTGAATATATGGAAGTAACCGATATGAAAGGAATTCTGCTTAACAACACTCTTTATTCGGGCGCAGAGCTTGCAAAGAATTTCACGATAAGCGATGAAACCGCCTCTGCCGTTCAGTCACAGCTCGGGCTCAAAAGTGTAGAAACGGCAAAATCACTCATTACCTCTGCCTTTGAGCACGGGCAAATCAGCTACAGCAGTGATACGGATTTCAGTAACTATATCGGCTGGTATGCAAATGTAGACGGTGAGTTTCTTGACTTTTGGTATGACGGTATGAATACGTCATTTGCTGACGTAGCACAGCCTGCCTATATCGTAAAATCCTATCTGTATTGCGGAAAAGTCGGTTCAGAGCAGGGCGTGTCCTCTTCGGATATGAGATACGCCGTTGTTCAGGTAAAGGAAAGCCTTGCAAGCGGTGAGCAGACGGTTAGCTTTGCTGTTCCTGCGGCACTGTTTCCCGTAGTTTCGTACAACGTAACCCTGAATAAAAACAACAAAATTACCGAGCTTATTACTTCGGGTGCAAAAGAGCCGATTCGCCTTGTCTACGGAGTAGGGCTTAAGGAAGAAATCAACGAGCAGACAATCAGAGATTTTGTTTCCAAGGATTACCTCGATAAGAATACCAACTCGGATGGCTCGGTAAACTTCTATTCAAACAAGTATGAAGCTGACAACAGCACAGGCTTTGATAAAGTAAACACAGTTGCATATTTTACTCCGTCAAAGCAGAATGAAAAGTTCTACTGCATACAGGACTCTCCTGTTTATACGGACGATAAGGGTACGCTGTTAAAGGGCGATATTGATTCTGAAGGAAAATATTATTGTGCTTGTACAGTTTACGAAAGTACCGGCGGTTCGGCAAAAGCTGAAACCGTATACAAAGCCTTGTCAAAGCAGGCTCTTAATTTTGCAAAGCAAAAGGACGACAGAACATGGTATATCCCCTCGGGAACTGCAAATATAAATCCTGACGGCTATTCGGAAAAGGCAGAAAACAAAACAGGAACGCTTAAATACGCAAACGCTCCTTTTGTCAATTACAAGTCGGATGATGAATTTGCTATCTGCTCTACACTCGGCAACAACGGCAAGCTCACTCTTGAAGATAAGTATGTTGAGCCTACAAAGCCTACAGAGCCAACCTGCACGACAGAGCCGACCGAGCCAACAGAACCAACCTGCACGACAGAGCCGACCGAGCCTACAGAACCAACCTGTACAACAGAGCCGACCGAGCCTACAGAACCAACCTGTACAACAGAGCCGACCAAGCCAACAGAACCGACCTGTACAACAGAGCCGACCGAGCCTACAGAACCAACCTGTACAACAGAGCCGACC
>CAMKNF010000136.1 GCA_946414115.1 uncultured Ruminococcus sp.
GACAGCCTGCGCAAAATGTTGTATTTAGCGTCGCAAAAGATTGTCGAACGCTGGAAGCAAAGATGTCGAAACTGGGACGTAGTTTTAAGCCAGTTATCGATAATATTTTAGGACAGAATACCTGCTTGATTTGCCCCTGAGAATATAATTTCCTGTCCGCAAAATGTTATTCACGTTTTGGCTTGCATAACATTCCGCAGATAGGAATGAAAAGTTGACACGGGGCAAATCAGAAAGCCTGATTGCACCGCAATCCAGTGTTCTTTTATTGCTTGAAGGATTATTATTTACACAAAATTTTATCGGCTGCCAAGAGGAACTTTGAAAAAACCTAAATATAGATAAATTTCACCGATTAGTCTATATTTTTTCGTACAGTATGATTATTTCATTAAAATTAATAAGGAAAACTCCTACCCAACTTTTAAATATGCGTTATTATATGAATCTTTCTGACCGGATTAATTCAGTCCACTACCTGCTAAAAGCCCCTTGCCGTTTAAAGCAAGGGGCTTTTAATTAAGGTAGATTTATATCATTTTATCCTAACGCACTGCTTAAACCTGAAACATACATCTGAATTTCTGTTGCGTCCTTGATATTGATTACGCCGTCTTTATAGACATCTGCAGCCTGCATCTGCTGACTTGTCATATTTACAAGCGATGCAATATACTTCTGAATTTCTGTTGCGTCATTGATATTGATTTTGCCGTCACCCGTTACATCGCCCTTTTCAACTGATGGAGTTGTTGGCTGTGTTGTTGGCTGTGTTGTTGGCTGTGTTGTTGGCTGTGTTGTTGGCGGATTTGTTGTAGGCGGAATATAGCTTGTTATATCGCCGTTTGACATATTATATGAATATGTGTCTGACTTCAGACCCTTTCTCTCAACATCAACCTTGATTACAGATGAAGCTGTGAGTTCAGTTGCCTCAACAGTAAATTCGCCTGTGATTTCATCTGAATGTGTTTTATAGGACTTGCCGTTCACTGTTACAGTGATGTCTGCGTCCTGAACTGCAACACCAACTATTGTAGTTTTGCCCTTAACAGCATATGAAAGACCTGCATTTGCAAGCACGAGTGCTGATTTTGCATTTATAAGCGACTCAAGTGTGCTTTCAACAAGCGCTTCGTCTGCAACGCCCTCGCCCTGTGCGATGAGCTCATTGGCTGTTGTCATAACAGCAGAAACATTGTTCCAGCTTGAGGCAGTATAGTCGCTTGATGTCATTGCAAGTACTTCTCTTGCCTCTTTCTTGAGCGTCTGGAATTTTGAAAGAACAATCTCAGGCTTAGTGAGCTTAAAGGTTGTGCAGTCCTCGCTTGTTATTTCAATGCAGGAACCGTCGATAATGCCTGTAATATCTTGGGTCCTTTTGCTGTCGCTGCCCAAACCTACGATTGCGCTAACCTTATCGTAGCCGTTTACTGTGAATATATAGTTACCGTCAGCGTCCTTTTCTGTAAGTTTCATGCCCGGCCATCCGCCTGTCAGTACGCTACCGTCGGCAGCCCAGACATAGAGATGATAGCTTGCCGAAGGGCTGTACGGCTTAATTGTGAATGTAACTGACTTTTCAGACGGTTCGTCACCGCTTCCGCCCATAAACTTTGCCGCACTGTAATTGCCTGACGGAATTTCAAGATATGTATCTCCGTTGAGATTTTTGAAGTCGCGGCTCTTCTGTGCGTCGCTGCCGTTATTGAGAACAACATTGTAGGTATCTGTTGTGTTAAGCTCCATAACATAGTAGCCGTCGCTGTTCTTTTCTGTCATCTTTGTTCCCGGCCAAGAACCGCAAAGCGCTGTGCTGTCACCTGTCCAGACATAAATATAAGGTGCGCTGTCGCTCTTTACATAGATCTTTCCTTGCTGAGGAGGAACTGTAGAATCAGGATCGCCTGTTGTCGGCTCTTGTTCGCTCTCAAACATCTTATAGAAGGATGCAACCGATCTTGATGAACCCTTTTCGTTTGTTGCCTCGAGTGTGATTTTGATTGTGTCGCCATCGTAAGCAGTTTTACCGATTTCAAAGGTTGAGCCGTTTGTAACAACGAACTTATTGCCGCCGTCGATTGAGCAGGTTGCGCTGTCACATTCCTCAAGTGATACCGTAACAGTCTGTGTACCCTTGAACTTTGCTGCGCCTTTTACGCTCATAATAGGTTTGCCGTCCGGCATCTGAATGAGAATTGTTCCGTTTTCACCGCTGTTAAATGTTACCTTGCCGTCTGTAACTATTGCAGATGTATGGTCATAGGTGTTCATAAGCTGCTGACCGTCGCTCCATATTGAAGAAACATCAAGAGTTATATCTGCATTTGAAGAAGCACCGATTACGGCTGCTACCTTGTCAGAAACACCGTTCTTGTCATATGTTCTTGCAAATGCAACGCCGTTTGTTGCAGAAAGCATTGTGTTGCTGCCTCCACCGACTGCAACATGGTCGTTACGGAACTGACCAACCTTCTGCCAGTGAGCGAGAACAGTTTGGTCAAGGCTGTCCCAGTTCATATCACTGCGCAGTGAGTGACCAGAACCACCGGCGCCGTCAAAGGCTAAGCCATCAAACATCGGACGGTTTGATTCGTCACCGTAGTAAATCTGAACGCCGCCCGGAGCCAGGAGAAATGCCGAGCCGTTGTAAATCATTGCGCTTGTATCACCACGGGTTAAAAGCGCATCGTGTGATGAAATGAACGAAAGCACATTGAAGTCTTCCTTTGTGTTGATTTCATCAGCATAGCGCTGATACAAACCGGCAACCCTTGAACTTGCAAACACGCCTGCGCCCCAGGTCTCGAAGTTAATCATGGAGTCAAAGCCGCCCTGTGTATAGTATTCATCATAGCCAACGCCTTTGTCCCAAGCCTCGCCTGTCATCCAGAAGTCCTGCTGCCAGTTTGCACCCGGCTTGTCAGGGTTGTTCTTACGCCAATCTGCAAGTGCATCTACGCAGGCAGTTTTGAGCTGTTTCCACGAGCTCTTCTCAACATGCTTTGCTGTGTCACAGCGGAAGCCGTCGACACCGTATTTTCTTACCCATTCGGCAAGCCAGCTTGTAAGATAGCCTGTTACGGTATTTGAACTGCCGTACTTTGCGATTTTTTCGTCGTATGTGCCCTCTTTTGTCCACTTTGTCTTTAAGACCTCAGGAATTGAAACAGGCGTTGTCTGCTCTGTTTTGAAGTCAGGCAGGCCGGCGAGGCTCATTGTATAGTCACTGCCGCCGCCTTCGGTGTATCCCGGAAGACCGCTTCTTACCCAGTCGGGGCCCCACCATTTGCCCCAGTCTTCAGCTGATGTTTGGTAATCAATATGTTTGTTGAAATCACTGACATTTTCAATGACATACTTATAATCAGTTGCACCCTCTAAAAGTGTACCGAAACCAAACTCCTCCATATCAGCTACTGTATTGTAGCCGCAGTGGTTCATAACTATGTCCATGATAACTCTGAGGCCGTGCTCGTGAGCAGTGTCAACCAAAGTTTCAAACTCCTCGGGTGTACCGAAGTTTGCGTCTGTTTCGGTATAGTCAAGCACATAATAGCCGTGATATGAATAGTGCGCAAAGTGGCCTGCGCCTGAGTCGCAGTATCCGTGAGTCTGCTCATACGGAGCGGAAATCCACAGTGCATTTACGCCGAGGTCATTGAAATAGCCCTCCTCGATAGCCTGTGTAATACCTGCAAAGTCACCGCCGTGGAATGTGCCCGGAGCAGTGTCCCAGCCGGAAATCGGCTTACCGTTTTTGTCGAGTGTTCTGCCGTATGAGTGGTCGTTTGATGTGTTGCCGTTTTTGAAACGGTCAGTAAGCAAAAAGTAAACTGTTGCATTGTCCCAAGTAAAACCGTCGTTTTCAACAACAGAGCCTGCTATTGCAGAACCAGTTGCTTTGTCATTGACCGTCACAGCCGATACATCGACAAACGCAAAGGACATACAGCAAATTACCATACTAAGCGCAACAAGCACGCTTATAAGCTTTACTGTTAATTTGGTTTTCATTTGTTTTACTCCTTTCAAAACTTCTGTATTTATTTAGGAAAACCTAACAAAGTTATAATATCATATTATGGCCAAAATTTCCATTAAATTTCCATTAATTTATATAGTTATAAACAAAACGGCGATTTGAATAGATTTACACACAACTTTTTATGCAATTTTTATAACAAAAATTACTGATTATGTGAAAATTATACAAATATGTTTTTATTATATTATGCTTTTTGCTAAGTGTATTTTTTAACAGTTTTCAAAAATTTCATATATAAAAAAGAAAAACGACTGCCAAAGACAGTCGCCCGAATTCTATGTTGTTTATTTATATAACGCTTACTGAATAAACGGCAACACGCCGTTGCCGTTTTGTAAAAACACCGAAAAGCAGTAATGCTTGCTTATGGTCTTGACTTTTACACACCTCAGACGCTTTTAATAAATGACGGCAGACGAATTATGATAGCGTGGATGCTATTTGATGAATAGTTCGATAATGTAATTTAGTCTGGACAAAAAGGTATTTCTGTGATATCAGAAATATTGACTTTAAGAACCAAGCATAAAAAATGCCCGTCAGGAACAATTTATAATTATAAAATTGCATAAAAAATCAGCCCGAGGGAATACCTAAAAATCGTATTCTCGCAGGCTGAATATATTACTCCTACATAATTTGAATATTAATTTTTTCATAAGAAATCCATTTGGAATATTCCTTATATTTAAAGCTATCCTATTATATTAGGACAGATACAGTAGCTTGTTATGTTACTGTAATAACCACAAGGAAAGGGATTAAATCAATAGACACGAAAAAGGAAGCAGTTTACAAAATCGATATTCTTGACCTTCAATTATACAGATACCCTTGAAAGTGTGTATTGCATTGAAGTCGTTACCGAACTAATTAAAAAGTGCATATCCGAAAATTCTTCATCGGCTCAGGACCAGGAAAAATATACAGAGAGATACAACAGCTATGTTGACCGCTATGATAAAGCAAAATCAAGATATGATGAGCTTGAACATCAGAAGGAAAACAAGCTTTCAAAAAGAAAAGCAATAGACCGCTTTATTTTTGAACTTTCAAAGCGTGACGAACTGCTCACCAAATTTGATAACTGCCTTTGGCTGACGGTTGTTGATATTGTTACGGTTCAAAGTGACGGAATTTTGCTATTTAAATTCAACGACGGTACGGAGATTAAGAGGTAAAAATAAGACAAAAATCAAGCAGACTGCAGTTATTAAGAAATTGCAGTCTGCTTTATTTTGTATTATGTAAGTTGCTGCTGTCTAATTAAAAATTCATCAGTATTTCAAATGCACCAAACAACAAAAAATGCACCCATAATTTAGCTTGGGTGCATTTGTATTAAAATAAGAGATTTGTTCCACCAAAGTCACGATTGTATATACAGTCGTGACTTTTTCCTGTTACGGGGTTTG
>CAMKNF010000137.1 GCA_946414115.1 uncultured Ruminococcus sp.
ATACTTGATGGTGACTGGAGTTCAGACGTGTGCTCTTCCGATCTGATTCATCTTATCTCTGACTGCCCTATGACCTTTCATAGCAACGGCACCGTCGAGGTTTTCGCTTCGAACGGTAAAATAAGCCGCATAGTATTCGGCAGGCTTATGAACCTTGTACCAGCCAAGACGAAGTGTGGCAATCATATATGCAGCAGCGTGAGCCTTAGGGAACATATATTTAATCTTCATACAGGAATCAATGTACCATTCAGGAACGTTATGCTCACGCATTGCCTTGAAATGCTCCTCTGTAAGAAGCTTTGTGGCGTTACCCTTACGTACAATTTCCATAATCTTGAATGCCATTCCGGGTTCAAGCCCCTTGTGCATTAAGTAGGTCATAATGGAGTCACGAGTACCGATAACCTCGGAAATAGTACAGGTGCCGTTATGGATAAGCTCCTGCGCATTGCCCAGCCATACGTCAGTTCCGTGTGAAAGACCTGCAATCTGCAATAGGTCGGAAAAGGTTTTTGGCTGTGCTTCAATCAGCATTCCTCTTACAAAGCTTGTGCCGCATTCGGGGAGACTGAATGTACCTGTTTTTGAATCAATATCTTCCTCGGTAACGCCAAGTGCCTTTGGAGAAGTAAACAGCGACATAACCTCGGGGTCACTCATTGAAACCTTCATTACAGGGATTCCGGTAAATTTTTCAAGATAATGGTAAATCGTCGGAACATCGTGTCCGAGCTCATCAAGCTTGGTGATAGTATCGTGAATTGAATGGAAGTCGAAGTGAGTTGTTATGTTGTCGGAATTAACATCATTTGCAGGGTGCTGAACGGGACAGAAGTCATAGACATCGTTTGTCCTCGGTACAACAACCATTCCGCCGGGGTGCTGACCTGTTGTACGCTTGACGCCCGTACAGCCGATTGCAAGGCGTTTTTCCTCTGCCTTATGCATTGTAAGTCCACGTTCCTGTGCGTACTTTTTGACAAATCCTATTGCTGTTTTTTCTGCAACGGTTGCAATTGTACCTGCTTTGAACACGTTATTCTTTCCGAACAGTTCTTCAGTGTAGCGGTGAGATTTGGACTGATACTCACCGCTGAAGTTAAGGTCAATATCAGGAACCTTGTCACCCTTGAAGCTCAGAAAGGTTTCAAACGGAATTTCGTGACCGTCCTGATCCATTCTTGTACCGCATTCAGGGCAATCCTTTGGCGGCAAATCAAATCCCGAGCCGTAACTGCCGTCAGTGATAAATTCACTGTGCTTACAATTGGGGCAGATATAGTGCGGACAAAGAGGATTAACCTCGGAAATACCTGACATAGTAGCAACGAATGAGGAACCAACCGAACCTCGTGAGCCTACAAGATAGCCGTGAGCTTCACTGTCGGCAACAAGCTTCTGTGCTGTCATATAAAGTACGGAGAATCCGTAGGTGGTGATGGAATTAAGCTCTTTGTCAAGTCGTGCCTTAACAATTTCAGGCAGTGGATCGCCGTATTTTTCCTTTGCCCTTTTCCAAGTAATATCAATAAGCTGTTCCTGCGCCCCCTCAATGTTTGGTGGGAAAGTACCCTTTGGAATAGGACGAACGCTTTCGCACATATCGGCTATTTTATTAGGATTTTCAACTACATATTCGTAAGCCTTATCCTTACCGAGCCACTCGAATTCCTTGAGCATTTCGGCAGTTGTTCTGAAATATAACGGTGCTTGGTCTTCTGCGTCTTTAAAGCCCTGTCCCGCCATAAGAATCTTTCTGAAATCCGAATCAGTCGGGTCCATAAAATGAACGTCGCAGGTTGCACACACAGGCTTTCCGAGTTCTTTTGCAAGCTTTATTATTGTGCGGTCAATTTCGTGCAGTTCTTCTTCTGTTTCAAATCTTCCCTCTCTTATAAGAAAGGCATTGTTGCCTGTAGGCTGAATTTCAAGGTAGTCATAAAAAGAGGCTATCTGCTTTAACTCTGCCCATGGCTTACCTGCCAAAATACTCTCGTAAAGCTGTCCTGCACAACAGGCTGAACCGATTATAAGTCCTTCACGGTACTTTACAAGCTCACTTTTGGGTATTCTCGGCTTTTTATAAAAATAGTCGAGATGAGCGTAGGAAATTAATCTGTACAGATTTTTGAGTCCTGTTTTATTCTTTACAAGAATTATCTGGTGATACGTCGGGAGCTTTTTAAAATCTCCGCCTGCTATTTTTGTATTTATTTCATCGGTTTTTGTTATGTTGTAATCATCTTTTAAACGTTTGCAAAGGCTGATAAATATTTTTGCAAGAATTTCCGCATCATCTGTTGCTCTGTGATGATTAAAATCACCAAGGCGGAGATATTTTGCTACGGTATCAAGCTTGCAATTTTTTATGTCGGGCAATATAGCTCTTGAAATTGCGACAGTATCAATTGAAGTGTAGTTGTATTCTCTGTCCATATTCTCACAAGCATTACGGATAAACGAAGTATCAAACGGTGCGTTGTGAGCAACAAGCACATTGTCGCCTGCAAATTCAAGGAAAGCTGAAACAGCCTCGCTCTGTGACGGTGCATCCTTTACCATATCGTCGGTAATTCCAGTGAGCTGTGTAATCTTCTGCGGAATAGGCATTTCGGGATTTGCAAAGGTTGAGAAAGTGTCGGTTATTTCACCGTTTACAACCTTAACCGCACCGATTTCGGTAATTTTATCACGTGCGGCGGAAAGTCCGGTTGTTTCAATATCAAAGCAAATGAATGTTCCGTCAAACGGTGTATCCGCTTCACCTCTTACCGACTCAACAAGGTCGTCCATAAAATATGCTTCCATTCCGTAGATAACCTTGATTTTTTCTTCGTCTTTATTAATTTTATCTGCCGCTTTCATAGCATCAGGAAACGCCTGTGCAACGCCGTGGTCGGTAATTGCAATTGCCTTGTGTCCCCACTGATATGCACGGTTTACAAGGTCACCTGCCGAGGTAACGGCGTCCATCTGTGACATATTTGTATGGAGATGGAGCTCTACACGCTTTTTCTCCGCTTTGTCAACAACCTTTACCTTTTGAGCAGTTCCGATTGAACGTGCGTTTACCACAAGCTCGCCAGCATATTTATCGTATTCAACATCACCCATAACAGCGATGGTATCTCCCTTGCGGATTGAATCAACAGACGCAGACTCCTGAATTGTATTAAATACTTTTACGGTTGTAGAGCCTGTATAGTCGGTTATATCAATCGTAAAAATATTTTTATCGCCAGATTTTGTCACTCTCTTTTCAAGGTCGAAAACATCGCCCCAGATTACTACTCTTCCCGAGTCGCTTGCAATGGAGCTTATAGGTATCATTTTACCTCTTATGCTTCTGCCGTAAAGAGGACGGATTGAGGACTGAATAATCTGCGGAGTAGCAAATTTACCCTCTCGGATTTCTATTTCACTTGCTGTATCTTCAAATTTTTTCTCTTTTATTTCTGCGGAATTTTCAGCTTCTTCACGGTAAAAATCAGCCGCTTTAGCGAGAATTTCACGCTGAACCTGCTCCTCGGCACTTTTTATTGCGTCACGATATTCAGAGCTGTCAGCTTCAATTTCCAAAGTCCCTGTATATGCAACATTGATATGCAAATCAAATTCTTCTGCAATGATATTTTTCAGAGCCTTGTCAAAGCCTTTAGCATCAAGCAGACTTTTGCCGCCGTTAAGGAGATTAATTGCAAGAGTGTTATCCTCGAATTTTACTTCCGCATTGTTTAAAGTTCCGTTAATGCTTGGAATTTCACGCTTTACAGCTAAATAAAGCTGTGGAAAATAAGCGGCTGAAAAAAGCTGTGAGGAAAAATGAGGCTTTATAGCAACGGATGAAACCTGCAAAATTCTCGCTATTCCTCTTTCCGCTTCAAAAAGCATATTACGCTCAACAAGCCCGTCGAAATTTACCCAAAGGGTAACCGAACGGGCTTCAGTTGCAATATTTAATTTTGTAATCGCGCCGTTTGATACTGCCTGTGGAAAATCGGCAGTACCAAACAGCGAACTGAATACTTCGCCAATAGTTTTCATATAATTCCTTCTGCTATGAAAATTTATTTAAGGTAATTTTTCAATTTCTTCTACGAGTGCGTCAACAAGCTTTTCTTCGGGTACTTTACAGATTATTTCACCTTTTTTGAAAACAAGTCCGCAGCCGTCGCCGCCGGCAATTCCGATGTTGGCTTCTCTTGCTTCTCCCGGACCGTTTACCACACAGCCCATAACAGCTACCTTTATGTTCTTTTTGCAATCCTTCAATCTGTCCTCTACCTCGCCTGCAATTTTTACAAGGTCTATTCTTGTACGTCCGCAGGTTGGACAGGATACAAACTGAACACCGCTTTTCTGAATATCAAGTGCCTTTAAAATGTCGAAAGCAGCATAGACTTCCTTTACAGGGTCGGCTGTGAGCGAAACTCTGATTGTATCGCCTATACCGTGAAGTAAAAGCGAGCCAATACCGGCCGAGGATTTTATAATACCCATATGCTCTGTTCCCGCTTCGGTAACGCCAAGGTGGAGCGGATAATCACACTGTTGAGATGCAAGCTCATAAGCCTTTACCATTGTTGAAACGGTTGAGCTTTTCATTGAAAGTACAATATCGTTAAAATCAAACTTCTCAAGAAGTGATGCGTGATAAAGTGCACTGTCGCAAAGAGCCTGGGGTGTGGGGTGACCGTACTTTGCAAGGATTTCCTTTTCAAGAGAGCCTGAATTCACACCTATTCTAATCGGTATATTTCTTGCTTTGCAGGCGTTCGCAACTGCCTTTACCCTGTCGTCCGAACCAATATTGCCGGGATTGATTCTGATTTTATCAACACCTGCCGCACACGCCTCAAGAGCAAGCTTATAGTCAAAATGAATGTCGGCAACAATCGGAACACTTACAGCTTCTTTTAAAGCAGGAATAAGCTTTACCGCTTCCATATTCGGAATAGCCGCACGAATTATCTGACAGCCTGCTTTTTCAAGCTCAACAGCCTGTTTAACCGAGCCTTCAATGTCGGTTGAGGGCACATTAAGCATTGACTGAACGGAAATTTCAGCTCCGCCGCCGATTTTGACATTTCCTGCTTTTACCTGAATTTTACTGCTCATTTTATCCTCCGTTTTGCTACATTCCCGGGAGTGTGCCCGTTATCAGCTGCCATACATCTTTAAGCGACACTACTAACATAAATAACATCAACAATACAAGTCCTGCTGTATTTACAATCTGCTCGACTTTTCTCGGAATCGGTTTTCTGAAAATCCATTCGATAAGCAGGAACAGGAAACGTCCGCCGTCAAGAGCCGGGAACGGCAGCATATTTACTATTCCGAGGTTGACGGTAATGAGTATCATTACAAATAAAATATTGTTTACCGCCGAGCCGAAGCTGCTTTCAAGTCCCTGTGAAGCAACCTGAGTTACAGCACTTG
>CAMKNF010000138.1 GCA_946414115.1 uncultured Ruminococcus sp.
GGCTGTTCGGTGTGAACGTGAACCTTGATGATTTCCTCGTCGCTTACTACAACAACACAGTCGCCGATTGTTTCAAGATATTCACGGAGCAACTGCGGGTCGGTTTCCTCCTCGGGATTTCTGCCGACGATAAACTCGGTGCAGTAGGTGAAGTTGATGTCCTCGTCAAATTCAGCCGCCGCACTGTCAAAGGTATCAACTGTAACCTCGACGGAGTCGTCGTATTCAACCACAACGCCGTCCTTGATTACGGAAAGCATACCCTCAAAGATTACGCAGAGTCCCTTGCCGCCTGCGTCAACAACGCCTGCCTTCTTAAGAACAGGCAGAAGCTCGGGAGTGATAGCAAGAGCTTCGTTAGCCTTGTCACAGATTGCCTGCCATACAAACACAGCACTGCTGTCCTCTTTTGCAGCCTCAACGCCTGCCTCATAAGCCATTCTTGCAACGGTGAGGATTGTTCCCTCCGTAGGCTTCATAACAGCCTTGTATGCAGCGTCAACGCCGATTCCGAGAGCCGCCGCAAGATTCTTTCCGTTTACCTCTTCCATATCCTTAAGGCCCTGTGCAAAACCTCTGAAGATAAGCGAAGTAATAACGCCCGAGTTACCTCTTGCACCTCTTAACATTGCAGAGGCTACAATTCCTGCCGCCTCTCCTGCGCTTGTACCGTCATACTCTTCAAGAGCCTTTGCCGCCGACATAACAGTCATTGACATATTTGTTCCCGTATCACCGTCGGGAACAGGGAAAATGTTGAGGTCGTTAATGCTGTTTTTCTGACGGCTTATGTTGTTTGCGCCCGAAATTACAGCCTGTTTTAGAATTTCTCCGTTAATCATAATAGCACATCCTTTTTAATGTACAGACATTTTACACAATAGTTAAATATATTATAACGTCTTTATCCTTTTTTTGCAATAGAAAAAACAACCAATTATTGTCATAATTGCTCATTCTATGCGCAAAGATTCAGAATTTATGCACAAACCCGTCTTTTCGTCCACATCAAATATTGCACATTCCATTTTGCAGTCACCGCTTGCAAGATCAAAACGTGCAGGGAGCTTGGTTTTCAGCTTTTCAATGATAATTTCCGTTTTAACGCCGAGCACCGAATGAATTGTGCCCGTCATTCCGACGTCGGTAATGTAGCCCGTTCCCTTTGGCAGTATCTGACAGTCCGAGGTCTGAACGTGCGTATGAGTTCCGAAAACAACAGACACTCTGCCGTCAAGGTAATACCCCATTGCACGCTTTTCGCTTGTTGTTTCGGCGTGAAAGTCAACAATCTTTATTTTGCCCTCTGCCCTTTCAAGCATTCTGTCAACCGTTTCAAAGGCGCAGTTAAGGTTGTTGTCCATACACATATTGCCCATTACGTTGATGACGGAAATTATCCTTCTGCCGGTATCAATATTGAGTATGCCTGTTCCGGGAGTTGTTTTTTCGGGGAAATTCGCAGGACGTGCAACAAAAGGACTTTCGTCAATATATTCATACGCTTCCTTTCGGCGGAAGGTGTGATTTCCGAGGGTGATTACGTCAACTCCGCTGTCAAAAAGGAACTTTGCCGAGGTCGGCGTTATGCCGTTGCCGTCGGAGGAATTTTCACCGTTGCAGACTACAAAATCAATCGCCTTTATTTTCTTGATTGTCGGCAGTTTACTGCGCAGAAAGTTACAGCCTACGCTGCCAACCACGTCGCCGATACAAAGTATTCTCATAAAATCAAATCCTAAATTGCAAAATATTATATCTACAAAATGTTTTTTAGTCATCGTTTGTGAGATAACTTAATAATTCTATCATATATTATTCATTCTGTCACGCTGAATTCTTCGTTGTACGCAATATTTTCGTTAAAAACATAGTCGGTTTGGCAGTAAAATTCACCGTTTGTCTTTTTTATGTTTATTTTTCGGCTGACGACCTTGCTTTTTGGCTTTTCAAACGCTTCGTAAAGCAGTAAATCGTTTATAAAAATTTTTTCTGCATCTGACTTTGTAAGCTCCTTTTCAACGCTTTTCAGAGCTGACTGTGTGCTTGTTTTTATTCCGAGCGGAAGCACGGTATCGTTGCAGATTACATTCTGTGAGGTTTCGCTGAAAACAGAATTTTCATATGATGAGAAAGACATACTGCACGGAAATTCAAGCCAAAGCAAAAAAGCTCTGTTGCGGAAGGTCTTTTCACCGCTTAAAAACGTATATTCATATTCGCTTTTTATTGACGTTTCTTTTTTGTAAGCAACGTCGGCGTAAACCTCTGCGTTTGCACGAACATATTGTAGGGTGTTCATTTTTGTTTCAATTATACCGCTGACAAGCAAATCTCCCTTTGCAACTCCGCTGCCCTTTTTCACCTGAACATTTCCTTTTTTTGCTTTTATGTTCGTAATTACTCCGTCGCATTTTGCCTTTATGTTACAGGGAGTAGTGCTTGAATCAAGCTTTGGTTTCTTCGCTTTTTCCTTGATTTCGATTGACGCAATATTGCCCGTAAGGTTTACGCTCATCCAGCCTATTTCATCAATCTCAAGCATAGTATCACGCTCGATTTTATCAACGTCAAGGTTGTTCTTATAACCGCCTGTTTTAACGCCGTATTCGGACAACACCTGTTTTATTTTCGTTTCGCTGACGGTTTGCGCTCCCGTAATGCTGACTGACCAGATAAAATTTGACAGCACGAGAATCAGAATTATTCCTGCTGCTGCACCTATCGGGATTCCAATTCTCGGCTTGTATTTGTTTGCAAAAAACGGCAGTCCGTGCTTTGCGTTTATTCTCGTTTTCACGCCCGATTTTTTTGCGGCAAGGCGTATTTTGCGGTAGTCGCTTATGTACATTGAAGCGTTAATAGAGTGCTTTGAGGGCTTTGCGTTCCAGAGGTTAATTCCGTATCGTGAAGTGATGTTCAGAAAACGCTCGGGGAACTTTCCGTTTGCGGTAAATTCAACGTATCCTCTGAAAAATCTGATAAGCTGTACTAACACAAAATCACCTCAGCAAATAAACTCAATTTGTGTGACGAAACCCTCAATCTCAACGCACGAGCAGGAAATGCACCTCACGCACAAGCCTCTGCCGCAGAATGAAACGACCATTTTGTTTGTATTAATCTTAATGTTGTCACTCTCGTAGAGTAAAATTCCCGTTGAGCCTTCAAGCGTAATCCGCCTGTTGCCGAGCATTTCTATTGTAGGCATTCCGCCCATATCAAGACCGAAAGGCGCATAACCGCCCGAGTTATGTTTATCCTTGTTCTTCTGCAAAAAAATCTCTCCCATTATTGTTGGTATCATTTATTTTTATGCAAATTCAATCATATATATTAGTGGTGATTGATATGTATATTAATGCGGCAGTCGGAAAAGCAGGAACGGTTTTTAAAGCGTTAGCGGCCCTTGCCGTCTGCATTTCAATTCTGATTTTCTCCGAGAGCTGTTCAAAGGGAGCGTTAAACGGAATCAGCCTTTGCCTTAACGTTTTAGTTCCGTCGCTGTTTCCGTTTATGGCGGCGTCGTCTTTTATTGTAAAAAGCGGTCTGGCGCAAAAAATCGGCAAGCCTCTCGGTAAAATCACAAAAGCGCTATTCGGGCTTTCGGGTAGTTTTGCTCCTGTTATTCTGCTCTCAATGCTGGGCGGTTATCCCGTAGGTGCAAAGGGGATTTCACAGCTTGCAAAAAGCGGCGCAGTTTCCCAAAAAGAAACGCAAAAAGCGGCTTTGTTTTCGGTTTGTGCAGGACCGGGGTTTATTATAAACTTTGTCGGTCAGTCGCTTTATAACAGTAAAGCTATAGGACTTATCATACTCTGCTCGCAGATTATTTCGGTAATTCTGCTTGGAATTATCGTCAATCTTTTTGACAAGTCAAAGGGTGAAGACTGCTGTTGTGCCAAAGCGTCAGGTAAGACCTGTTCGGTCGGAATGGCTGTTGTGGAGTCAGCGCTGGACAGCTCAAAAGGAATGCTCGGCATATGCGCCTTTGTGGTTTTGTTTTCCGCATTCATTGAAATTATCGGGCAGATAATCAGCGACAACACGGCTGAAAATATGCTCTGCTGTCTGCTTGAGGTTTGCTCGGCGGTGAACAGACTGTCACAAAACTGCACGCTTGAAATGACTGCATTTGCAATCGGATTCGGCGGTTTGTGCGTTCACTTTCAGATTTTCTCGGCACTCGGAGAAATAAGCGTAAATAAGCTATTATTTTTCTGTATAAGAATTATTCAAGGCGTAATAACCGCATTACTTACGCACTTCGGAGCAATATTTTTTCTCGGAACTTCAGAGGTATTTTCAACTTCAAAGATTGAAACTTCGCAGTTTTACGGAGGAACGGTAATTTCTGCCGCAGTACTTATCGGAGTTGCAATTTGCTTTTTATATTCAATTAAGGCGATAAAACAAAAATGATAATCGGAGGTAAATTTTATGTGCGGAATAGCAGGCTGGATTGAGCGTGACGCTGATATGAGTATGAGGATTAAGCTCCTCAACAATATGTCACGAACGCTTGAAAGACGAGGTCCCGACGAAAACGGAATTTACATCAACAAAAACACTGCGCTTATCCACCGCAGGCTCGTTGTAATTGACCGTGAAAACGGCAAACAGCCTATGTCGGTAACTCACGAGGGCAAAACCTATGTAATTGTCTACAACGGCGAGCTTTACAATACCGACGCTCTGCGTGAGGAACTGCGTGCTGACGGTTTTCGTTTCAGAGGTCACAGTGACACAGAGGTTGTTCTTAAGATGTACATCAAATACGGCACGAAATGTGCGGATAAGCTGAACGGAATTTTTGCGTTTGCCGTGTTTAACAGTGACGACAGGTCAATATTCCTTTGCAGAGATAAAATAGGCGTAAAGCCGCTGTTTTACTACGAATACAAGGGCGGGTTGATTTTCGGCTCGGAAATCAAGGCACTGCTTGCAAGCACGATTGTCAAGCCGAGAATGGACGAACAGGGACTTAATGAAATTTTCTTTCTCGGACCTGCAAGAACACCGTCCTGCGGAGTGTTCAAGGGCGTTCACGAGCTTAATCCGGGTGAATGTGCAATCTACAAAAACGGCTTTCTCTGCCGTGAGCAATACTACAGGATTGAGGCAAAGGAGCACACAGACAGCGAGAACGACACGATTGAAAAGACGAGAAGTCTTTTGACCGACGCAATAAGGCGACAGCTTGTCAGCGATGTTCCGCTCTGCTTTTTCCTTTCGGGAGGACTTGACAGCAGTATAATCGTAAAAACCGCCTCAGAATACTACAAGGAGCGAAAGCTCGGCAAAATCAACACGTACTCGGTTGAATACCGTGACAATGAAAAATATTTTAAGAAGAGCCGTTTTCAGCCGAACGCCGACTACGAGTACATCTCGATGATGTCCGACAACGCAGATACTCGCCACAGGGAGGTTATCCTCGACA
>CAMKNF010000139.1 GCA_946414115.1 uncultured Ruminococcus sp.
TGTTATTTATCCGTTTCATAAAATTAATGCATATATATCAATAAATTCCGAATTAATTTACCTGTTGTGCTTATACTGAACACCCACAGGCTTGCCGAGTCTTTTGCCTGCGCCATCAACAACGCAGTCAAGCGGTCTGTCGGCAATATGAACGGGCATACCCGTCTGCTGCATTACAAGCATATCAATTCCACGTAAAAGTGCACCGCCGCCTGTCAGCATAATTCCGTGGTCAATGATGTCAGCCGAAAGCTCGGGCGGAGTTTTTTCAAGCGTTGTTTTAATCGCCTCGACAATCGTCATTAGCGGATCTGCAAGAGCGTCACGCACCTCGGAAGCGGTAATTGTGATGTCCTTCGGAAGTCCGTCAACAAGGTTTCTGCCCTTTACAACAAGGCTCTTTTCGTCCTCGTAGGGGTAGGCTGAACCGATTTTGATTTTAATGTCCTCGGCTGTTCTCTCGCCGATTAAAAGGTTATACTTTTTCTTTATATAGGTAGAAATCGACTCGTCAAACTTATCGCCTGCAACACGCACCGAACAGGCTGTTACGATGTCGCCGAGCGAAATTACGGCTACCTCACTTGTGCCTCCGCCGATGTCAACAACCATACTTCCCGTAGGCTCGTCAACAGGCATTCCTGCGCCGATTGCCGCCGCCATAGGCTCTTCAATCAGAATTACAGGCGGCTTTGCGCCTGCCTCGTATGCGGCGTCCTCAACAGCCTTGCGTTCAACCTCGGTAACGCCTGTCGGCATACAGATTATCACCCTCGGCTTGCTGAAAATTCCGGGCTTTACAGCCTTTTTGATAAAGTGCTGGAGCATTTTTGCGGTAATCTTGAAGTCGGCAATTACGCCGTCCTTGAGTGGGCGCACTGCAACGATTGAGCCGGGAGTTCTGCCTATCATATCCTTTGCCTGCGAGCCGACTGCAAGCACATTGTCACTTCTTATATCAACCGCAACAACCGACGGCTCACGCAGAATTATTCCCTTGCCCTTAAGGCACACAAGCGTATTGGCTGTGCCGAGGTCAATTCCTATATCCTTTGAAAATGAAAACATCATTAACAGCTCCTTTAAACATAAAGCGATAAACATTATTATATATTAAGCAGTTATTGTAATCAACATTAATATGTCGAAATTCTACGAGATTAAATCCAATATTCTTAAATATTATTTTACCACCTTATGTTATTTATTGCAATTACTTTTATTTTTTGGTATCATAGAATAAATAGACTTTATTACATAAATTTGAGGTATGTTATGGCTTGGTTTTTTACGGAACACAACATCAAAGGCAACCAATACATTATTACAGGCGAGGATGCAAAGCACATTTCAAAGGTTCTGCGTATGAGCAGGGGCGAGGAACTTACTATCGTCACGCCCGACAAAACGCAGTGTTTATGCGAGGTTTTCAGCATTAACAGCGACAGCGTGACCGTTGACGTAATCTCAAAAAAGCCCTGTGAAAATGAGCCTGACGTGTTTGTAACGCTCTATCAGGCTCTTCCAAAAAGTGATAAAATGGACTTCATTGTGCAGAAATGCGTTGAGCTTGGCGTAAGCAGAATTGTGCCTATGCTGTCGGCTCGGTGTGTGTCACGTCCCGACGCAAAGTCGCTTGCAAAAAAGCGTGAGCGCTGGCAGAAGATCGCACTTCAGGCGGCTATGCAGAGCAGAAGGGGAATTATCCCCGAGGTCTGCCCCTGCGTTTCGTTTCAGAATGCGGCTGAACTTACAAAGGAAAACGAACAGACGATTATTTTCTACGAAATGGGCGGCGCTCCCGTAAGGGAAATTATCGAAAACAAGCCGAAAACAATCGGAATGTTTATTGGCAGTGAGGGCGGCTTTGAACAGAGCGAGGTTGACTTGATTGCAAAATCGGGCGGCTCGGCGGCAACGCTCGGCAAAAGGATTTTAAGAGCCGAAACAGCTCCCTTGGCGGCGTTATCGGTGATTATGTATCAGACGGGAAATTTTGATTAAAGATGAATTAATAATTATGTTTCCGTTTTTATACAATAAACTATAATATAATGCGGAATTCGGAATTGCGGTCGAGTGGATAGGTTGTAATAATAGAAAAGTTTAGTTCCCGAATTAATTTATATGCGGCGTTGCCGCAGAGAAGATATTATACTATTGTGGCGGCGAACTGTGTTCGCCATATTTCATAAATTGCGTTGCAATTTATGAAATATGGCGATAGAGGAAACGTCACATAAATATCAATATTTGTTCAGCAAACAAACCTTTCCGTACAACACGCACTATTACAAATTCGGAAATTTGCGTATCGAGGCACTCGACCGACCATTAATTACGCATTCCGAATTACGAATTACGAATTGAAATAAAGGTGAATATAATGATAGGAATTATTTGTGCAATGCAGATTGAGGCTGACGGAATAATCGCCCTCTGCGAAAATGTAAAAACAACAACTCACGCAAAAATGAAATTTACTCTCGGAACGCTCCACGGCAAAGATGTCTGCATTGTTGTGTGCGGAGTCGGCAAGGTGAACGCCGCAATGTGTGCACTTATGCTGATTGAAAAATACAAACCCAACCTTGTGCTTAACAGCGGCGTTGCAGGCTCGCTTTCGCCGATTGTCGGCATAGGCGACATTGTGGTGGCGACAAAGTCGGTTGAGCACGATATGAACGGTACCGCTCTCGGCGACAAACAGGGTGAAATCACATTCCCCGACGGCAATATGATGTTCTTTGAGTGCGACAAGCAGGCGTCTACTCTGCTCGCCGCAATTTGCAAGGAAATTCCCGACACGAAGGTTGCCCAGGGAATTATCGCAAGCGGCGATATTTTTGTTTCAGACCGCAAGCAGAGATTTAAGATTAACGACCGCTTCGGTGCGCTTGCGTGTGAAATGGAGGGTGCAGCTATCGGTCACGTCTGCGTAAGATGTGAAGTGCCCTACGGAATTATCAGAGCAATTTCAGACGACCTTGACGAGAACAAGGGTATGGACTTTGTAAAATTCTGCGAGCTTGCAAGCAAAAAAACCGTTGCGGCTGTAAGCGGATTTATTAAGGAATATAACAATTAAACCAATATATCAAAATATAAAACGAGAAAAGCTTTTAAAATATTTACAAAAATATGCCTCAACTGTAGATAAGCTTTAGAATGATTTGTAAAAAAATGGAAAAATAGGTAGTGTTTATAATATGACAAATGTAAATGAAAAAAGGTACCCGAATATTTCCGAAGCGGTTGCTTTTAGAATAGCGTTCGCACATATGGCTTATTCCTATGGAGATGTAGGATGGGATAAAATCGAAAGGTATGTTTGTGAACACTGCGGACTTACTGAACAGTATGCAGATTTTCTCGCTCCAAAATCTACTTTTAAGAAAGAATTTGCTATTTTAGACACATATCACTATGGTGTGAGTGCAAATATACGAAAAGAATTAATTGAAAATTTTGATATTACTGAGGATGATTTCAGACCTTGCCGTAACAAAACAGGAGATATTGTCTTTTATCAAATTACACCTGTTCATACAATGTTGCCGCTTACCTCAGTCAATAGAACGCATCCGTTAAAGCCGTGTAAAAAATGCGGTTCAATTCAATACAGAGAAAAAGAGTATAGAAATGAAAACGGATATCCTTATAGTTTTATAACTCAGGAAGTATTGAATGATCTTCACGACTTAAATGTAACATATGAGAAATACGAAATGCACTTGCCATATTGGGTCGTTAGCCGAAGAGTTTATGACTTTCTCATTGAAAGATATCCGAGAATGAATTTTCAACCTATTTTTTTAAGGACATCCTTTTGCGAAGAGGATTGAAGCATATTAAGACTATCTAATACTAAACTTCTATATTATAGCAAGCTCGCCACTCGACCTAAATTGTTAATTGTTAATTTAACATAGCTCCATATTCCGACAAAATCTGAATTTTGCTTCAATGTAAAAATCAGTGTTGTATTAATTGACAATTTATGATATAATTTCTGCGGATAAGGCGACCTGAACGGTAGGCGGTTAAGTCTTGCCCCTGAAACGGGGTGTTGCTGATGGAGTACATAATTTTAGCTTTAGCAATTATTCTGTACACTATTATAGTAATAAAAAAGAAATAAACCGCCAACCCGGAAAGTGACGGTTTATTTCATATAAATCAATCTTTTGGGGCTAACCGCTTATCGGTTGCCTTGTCTGTTTCTATTATATCAAATTTAAAACATTTGTCAAGCGTACATTCATTTGAGTGTACGTTGTTTTGTATTCCGACAAAATGTGAGTTTTTCTATTGACAACAACGCTTTAATTAAGTAAAATTAATAGTTAGTCATTGATTTATTATACCTGATACATAAGGAGAGATATATAATGCAGCTTACAGGTGCAGAAATAATTTGTGAATGTCTGCTTGAGCAGGGAGTTGACACCGTTTTCGGTTATCCCGGCGGTGCGGCGCTGAACACATATGACGCCCTCTACAAGTACAGCGACAGAATCAATCATATTCTCACAGCTCACGAGCAGGGAGCTTCCCACGCCGCTGACGGCTATGCACGTTCAACAGGAAAAACAGGCGTTGTTATGACGACCTCGGGTCCCGGTGCAACAAACATTGTAACAGGACTTGCAACGGCCAACATCGACAGCGTTCCGCTTGTTGCAATTACCGGCAACGTAACAACCGACCAGCTCGGACGTGACAGCTTTCAGGAGGTTGATATTGTCAACATTGTAAAGCCTGTTACAAAGGCAAGCTATCTTGTTGAAAAGGTTGAGGACCTCGCCGACACTATCCGCAAGGCTTTTGCGCTTGCACAGGACGGAAGAAAAGGCCCCGTACTCGTTGACGTGCCGAAGGACGTAACTGCAAACAAAACAGAATTTACTCCCAAAGAACCTGAAAAACCCGAGCTTTTTGAAATAAAAAATCCCGAAAGCGTAAGACGTGTTCAACAGCTTATCAGAAATTCAAAGCGCCCGATGATTTACGCAGGCGGCGGTATTTTGAGCGCAAACGCAAGTCCAGAATTTAAGGCTTTTGCAGAGCTGATTGACGCTCCCGTATGCTGTTCGCTTATGGGACTTGGCTGTATTCCCGCAAGTCATCCTCTCTGCGTGGGCAATATCGGAATGCACGGCGGCTATGAATCGGGAATGGCTACTGCCGAATGCGACCTTATGATTGCGTGCGGTGCAAGATTCTCCGACAGAGTTGCAGGCGACCGTGAGAAGTTCGGCGAACAGGCTAAAATTGTTCAGCTTGAAATTGATGAAAAGGAAATCAACAAGAATGTTAAGGTTGACGAGTACATTCTCGGCGACATCAAGAATATTTTAATCGCCCTCACAATCGGTCTTGAACAGCAGCAGCACAAGGACTGGCTTGACAAGATTGAGGAATGGAAGCA